>NZ_JAEUFG010000023.1:14848-30467 GCF_018588585.1 Bacillus sp. SM2101 | reverse complement strand
TTAGATACTGCTGGTGTTGATAACCGCATGCAAAGTCGTTCTAAATATGGAACGAAAAGACCTAAAGCAGCAAAAAAATAACAACATAGTAAGAACAATGACTGAAAGGAGGAATATCAATGCCTCGTAAAGGACCCGTTGCAAAAAGAGACGTGTTACCAGATCCGATTTACAATTCAAAGCTAGTAACACGCTTAATTAATAAAATGATGGTTGATGGAAAAAGAGGAAAGTCTCAAGATATTCTTTACAAATCGTTTGAATTAGTAAAAGAACGTTCTGGTAAAGAAGCTATGGAAGTTTTTGAGCAAGCTCTTAAAAACATCATGCCAGTATTGGAAGTTAAAGCTCGCCGTGTTGGTGGATCTAACTATCAAGTACCAGTTGAGGTGCGCCCTGATCGTCGTACTACATTAGGACTTCGTTGGTTAGTAAACTATGCACGTCTTCGTGGAGAAAGAACGATGGAAGAGCGTTTAGCTAACGAAATTTTAGATGCAGCTAACAATACAGGTGCTGCAGTTAAAAAGCGTGAAGATACGCATAAAATGGCTGAAGCGAATAAAGCATTTGCTCATTATCGTTGGTAATCCAATAAACTTGATCGACCTAATAAAGAGCAATGTGAATCATTATAAGATCTCCATTGACTCTTTGATGGTCAACTAATAATTATAATACGATACTTTATAATGGAAGGAGAAAGACCCAATGGCAAGAGAGTTCTCCTTAGAAAAGACTCGAAATATCGGTATCATGGCACATATTGATGCTGGTAAAACAACAACAACTGAGCGTGTACTTTATTACACTGGTCGTATTCATAAAATCGGTGAAACTCATGAAGGTGCATCTCAAATGGACTGGATGGAGCAAGAACAAGAACGTGGTATTACTATTACTTCTGCTGCAACAACTGCACAGTGGGAAGGTCACCGCGTTAATATCATCGATACACCAGGACACGTAGACTTCACTGTTGAAGTTGAGCGTTCACTTCGTGTGCTTGACGGAGCAGTAGCAGTTCTTGATGCTCAATCAGGCGTTGAGCCTCAAACTGAAACAGTTTGGCGTCAGGCGACTACTTACGGAGTTCCCCGAGTGGTGTTCGTTAATAAAATGGACAAAATCGGTGCAGACTTCTTATATTCTCTAAGCACTATTCACGATCGTTTACAAGCGAATGCAGCTGCAATTCAACTACCAATTGGAGCGGAAGATGAATTCCACGGTATTATTGATCTAGTTGAAATGAACGCTGTATTTTACGGGAATGATTTAGGAACTGATATAGAAGTTCGTGAGATTCCTGAAGAGTATAAGGATCAAGCAGAAGAATACCGTGAAAAGTTAGTTGAAGCGGTTGCTGAGCTTGATGAAGAGTTAATGGAAAAATACTTAGGCGGCGAAGAAATTACTAAAGAAGAGCTTAAAGCTGCAATCCGTCAAGGAACAGTTAATGTTGAGTTCTATCCAGTAATTTGTGGATCAGCTTTCAAAAACAAAGGTGTTCAATTAATGCTTGATGCAGTTGTTGATTATCTTCCATCACCATTAGATGTTCCGGCTATCAAAGGTACTCTTCCTGATACTAACGAAGAAGTTACTCGCCCTTCTAGTGACGATGAGCCATTCTCAGCACTTGCATTTAAAGTTATGACAGACCCATTTGTTGGTAAATTAACATTCTTCCGTGTTTACTCTGGAACATTAGACGCGGGTTCATATGTACAAAACTCAACAAAAGGTAAACGTGAACGTGTAGGTCGTATTTTACAAATGCACGCAAACTCACGTGAAGAGATATCAAAAGTTTATGCTGGTGATATCGCAGCTGCAGTTGGACTAAAAGTTACAACTACAGGTGATACGTTGAGCGAAGAGAAAAATCAAGTTATTCTTGAGTCTATGGAATTCCCAGAGCCGGTAATTTCACTTTCGATCGAACCAAAATCAAAAGCTGACCAAGATAAAATGACAACAGCTCTTCAAAAACTCCAAGAAGAAGATCCAACGTTTAGAGCGCATACTGACCAAGAAACAGGCCAAGTAATTATCGAAGGTATGGGTGAATTACACCTAGACATTCTCGTTGATCGCATGCGTCGTGAGTTCAAGGTAGAAGCAAATGTAGGTGCTCCACAGGTTGCATATCGTGAAACTTTCCGTGCTGCTGCTAAAGTTGAAGGGAAATTCGCGCGTCAATCAGGTGGACGTGGACAATTCGGTCACGTTTGGATCGAATTCGAACCAAACGAAGAAGGTAAGGGCTTTGAGTTTGAAAATAAAATCGTTGGTGGTGTAGTTCCACGTGAGTACATTCCAGCCGTTGGAGCTGGATTAGAAGATGCAATGGGCAATGGTGTACTTGCTGGGTATCCACTAGTTGATGTGAAAGCTGCTCTTGTAGATGGTTCTTACCATGATGTTGACTCATCTGAGATGGCCTTTAAAATAGCAGCATCTATGGCATTGAAAAATGCGATCTCTAAATGTAACCCAGTCATCCTTGAACCTATTATGAAGGTTGAAGTTGTAATGCCTGATGAGTACTTAGGAGACATCATGGGTGACGTTACATCACGTCGTGGTCGCGTTGAAGGTATGGAAGCTCGCGGTAACGCACAGGTCGTTCGTGCGATGGTTCCATTATCTGAAATGTTTGGGTATGCTACTGCATTGCGTTCTAATACGCAAGGACGTGGTACATTCTCAATGCACTTTGATCACTACGAAGAAGTACCAAAAGCAATTTCAGAAGAAATTATTAAGAAAAATAAAGGTGAATAATTGATTTATTCCATTTATTAAAGTATAACTACTTATGTAAGAAAGAAAGTAGTTCAAGATAGCAACTACTATCTTATATAAATTATGATATGTATATTAAGGAGGATAAATTATAATGGGTAAAGAAAAATTCGATCGTTCCAAAACACATGCGAATATCGGTACAATTGGTCACGTTGACCACGGTAAAACAACTTTAACTGCTGCAATAACAACTGTTCTTGCTAAAAAAGGTGGAGCAGAGGCACAAGCATATGATCAAATTGATGCAGCGCCAGAAGAGCGTGAGCGTGGAATCACAATCTCTACTGCACACGTTGAGTACGAAACTGACAGTCGTCACTATGCACACGTGGACTGCCCGGGACATGCTGACTATGTTAAAAATATGATCACTGGTGCGGCGCAAATGGATGGAGCTATCCTAGTTGTTTCAGCTTCTGATGGTCCAATGCCACAAACTCGTGAGCACATCCTTCTTTCTCGTCAGGTTGGTGTACCTTACATCGTTGTTTTCTTAAACAAATGTGATATGGTAGATGACGAAGAATTACTAGAATTAGTAGAAATGGAAGTACGTGACTTATTATCTGAGTATGACTTCCCTGGTGATGACATTCCTGTTATCCAAGGTTCAGCTCTTAAAGCTCTTGAAGGAGACGCTGCATACGAAGAAAAAATTCTTGAGTTAATGGCTGCAGTTGATGACTACATCCCAACTCCAGAGCGTGACACTGAAAAAGATTTCATGATGCCAGTTGAGGATGTATTCTCAATCACTGGTCGTGGTACAGTTGCTACTGGTCGTGTAGACCGCGGTAAATTAAATGTTGGTGATGAAATCGAAATCATCGGTTTAGCTGAAGAGTCAAGCAAAACTACAGTTACTGGTGTAGAAATGTTCCGTAAGCTTCTTGATTATGCTGAAGCTGGAGACAACATTGGTGCATTACTTCGTGGTGTATCACGTGAAGACATTGAGCGTGGGCAAGTTTTAGCTAAGCCTGGTTCAATTACTCCACACCAAAAATTTAAAGCTGAAGTTTACGTATTATCAAAAGAAGAAGGTGGACGTCATACTCCATTCTTCACAAACTACCGTCCTCAGTTCTACTTCCGTACAACTGATGTAACTGGTATCGTTAATCTTCCAGAAGGCGTAGAAATGGTTATGCCTGGAGATAACATTGAAATGACAGTTGAGCTTATCGCTCCTATCGCACTTGAAGAAGGTACTAAATTCTCTATTCGTGAGGGTGGACGTACTGTAGGTGCTGGAGTAGTAGCTACTATCACTGCGTAATAATAGAAAAGAAGCAGGTTTGCGTTTATACGTAGACCTGTTTTTTTATGGAATGGCACTTTGTCAAGCAACTTGAAGAACAAAAAGGCCCCTAAAAGAGCATTAACAAAAACTGCTAATAGTATGTTGTGCTAGAGTAATTGAAAAGAGACTGTAAGGCGTGTATACTAAGTCGTGGGTAAAAAAGTTGATAGATTAAAATTTGCTATTGCATTAGGTGTGTTTTTTTTATATAATAGTGAATGTTGGTCTTTGACTGCGATGATGTGGAAGGTTGCTGACACACCCGGCCGCTTTGCCATGGCGAGTGTGGGGAAATTTCCACGGAGAATGTCTATTAAATAAAATAGGCGAAAAAGGAGGGAAAATAATGGCAAAAGAAAAAATTCGTATTCGTTTAAAAGCTTACGATCACCGAATTCTTGATCAATCTGCAGAAAAAATCGTAGCAACAGCTAAACGATCAGGTGCAAATGTCTCTGGTCCGATTCCGTTACCAACTGAAAAGTCTGTTTATACGATTCTTCGTGCTGTTCATAAGTATAAAGATTCTCGTGAGCAATTTGAAATGCGTACACATAAACGCTTAATTGATATCGTAAATCCTACTCCAAAAACAGTAGATTCACTAATGCGTTTAGACTTGCCGTCAGGTGTAGATATTGAAATTAAACTATAATAAATAATAAGTTAGATAACAGGAGGTGTGACGAATGACCAAAGGAATCTTAGGTAGAAAGATTGGTATGACACAAGTGTTCGTTGGAGATGTACTTGTACCAGTTACTGTAGTTGAGGCTTCACCTAACGTAGTTCTTCAGAAGAAAACTGAAGCAACAGATGGTTATGAAGCTATACAACTTGGTTTTGATAACAAGCGTGAAAAGCTTGCTAACAAACCAGCTAAAGGACATGTTGCAAAAGCGGATACTACGCCTAAGCGCTTCATCCGTGAATTCCGCGGGCTGAACGTTGAGGAATATGAAGTTGGTCAGGAAGTCAAAGTTGACGTCTTCTCTGAAGGCGATGTAGTAGATGTTACAGGTATTTCAAAGGGTAAAGGATTCCAAGGTGCAATTAAGCGCCACGGACAATCACGCGGCCCTATGTCACACGGTTCGCGCTATCACCGTCGTCCTGGTTCAATGGGACCTGTTGATCCAAACCGTGTATTCAAAGGAAAGCTTTTACCTGGACGTATGGGTGGAGAACGTATAACTGTTCAAAACTTAGAAGTTGTAAAAATTGATGCTGAACGTAACATTTTACTTATTAAAGGTAATGTCCCAGGACCAAAAAAAGGTCTTGTAACTATTAATAGTGCGGTTAAGGCACAGTAATTTTTGTAAGAAAGGAGGAATATACCAATGCCTAAAGTAACATTATATAGCCAAAATGGTTCTACAGTAGGTGAAGTAGAGCTTAATGAATCTGTATTTGGTATTGAGCCTAACAAGAGTGTATTATTCGATGCAGTTATTATGCAAAGAGCTTCCTTAAGACAAGGAACTCACAAAGTAAAAGGTCGTTCTGAAGTACGTGGCGGTGGACGTAAACCTTGGCGTCAAAAAGGTACTGGACGTGCTCGTCAAGGATCAATTCGTTCTCCACAATGGCGTGGTGGTGGAATAGTATTCGGACCTACACCTAGAAGCTACAGCTATAAGCTACCTAAGAAGGTACGTCGCTTAGCACTTAAATCAGCACTATCAACTAAAGTGCTTGAAAATGATATCGTTGTATTAGAGAGCCTAGCATTTGAAGCTCCTAAAACAAAAGAAATGGTAAACATTTTAAACAGTCTTTCTGCAGATCGCAAAGCGTTAATCGTAACTGCTGATCAAAATGAATTCGTGACTCTTTCAGCGCGTAATATTCCTGGAGTAACAGTTATATCTGCTACAGGTGTAAACGTACTGGACTTATTAAACCACGATAAACTTGTGATCACTAAAGATGCGGTGGAAATAGTAGAGGAGGTGCTTGCGTAATGAAAGAACCTCGTGATATTATTAAGCGCCCCGTTATTACAGAACGTTCAACAGATTTAATGGAAGAGAAGAAATATACGTTTGACGTTGATGTGAAAGCTAATAAAACTGAAGTCAAAGATGCTGTTGAGGCAATTTTTGATGTGAAAGTAGAAAAAGTAAACATCATGAACTACAAAGGTAAGTTCAAGCGTATGGGTCGTCATAGTGGTTATACTAATCGTCGCAGAAAAGCAATCGTGAAGTTAACTGCTGATAGCAAAGAAATCGAACTTTTTGAAGTATAAGTTTACTAGTGAAGGAGGGAAATAGAGATGGCGATTAAAAAGTATAAACCTACCTCAAACGGTCGTCGTGGTATGTCGGTATCTGATTTTGCAGAAATCACTACTGATACTCCCGAGAAGTCGTTATTGGCTCCTTTGAATAAAAAGGGTGGACGTAACAACCAAGGTAGATTAACAGTACGTCATCAAGGTGGCGGTCATAAGCGTCAATACCGCATCATTGATTTTAAACGCGACAAAGATGGTATACCAGGACGCGTTGCTACAATCGAATATGATCCAAATAGATCAGCTAATATTGCGTTAATAAACTATGTTGATGGTGAAAAGCGTTATATTCTAGCTCCGAAAAATTTAGAAGTGGGCATGGAAATCATGTCTGGTCCAGAAGCGGATATTAAAGTGGGTAATGCATTACCGTTAGTTAATATTCCTGTTGGTACAGTTATTCATAACATTGAACTTAAACCAGGTAGAGGTGGACAATTAGTACGTTCAGCTGGAACATCTGCTCAAGTTCTTGGTAAAGAAGGAAAATACGTTTTAGTACGTTTAACTTCAGGTGAAGTTCGTATGGTATTAGCTGCTTGCCGTGCTTCTATTGGTCAAGTTGGTAATGAACAACACGAACTTATTAATATCGGTAAAGCAGGTCGTTCTCGTTGGTTAGGTAAACGCCCAACTGTACGTGGATCTGTAATGAACCCGGTTGATCACCCACATGGTGGTGGTGAAGGTAGAGCTCCTATCGGACGTAAGTCACCAATGACACCTTGGGGTAAACCAACACTCGGTTATAAAACGCGCAAGAAAAATAAGAAGTCAGATAAATTCATCGTGCGTCGTCGTAAAAAATAACGGGGTTGTGCTACGGTTCACAGGAACCGTATGCCAATCGCGAAGGGAGGTTCACATATGGGACGCAGCTTAAAAAAAGGACCTTTTGTAGATGATCATTTAATGAAAAAAATTGAGGGCTTAAATGAAACCGATGGTAAGCGTGTGGTTAAAACATGGTCTCGTCGTTCAACGATTTTCCCTCAATTCATTGGTCATACAATTGCAGTTTATGATGGTCGAAAACATGTGCCTGTATATATAAGTGAAGACATGGTTGGTCACAAGCTTGGAGAGTTTGCACCAACTCGTACGTATAAAGGTCACGCTAGTGATGACAAGAAAACAAGACGTTAAGAGAGGAGGCATCCTAAATGCAAGCAAAAGCTGTTGCAAGAACAGTTCGAATTGCGCCTCGTAAAGCTCGCTTAGTAGCGGACTTAATTCGAGGAAAGCAAATTGGTGAAGCATTAGCAGTTTTACGCTTAACAAACAAAGCGGCTTCTCCAATAGTAGAAAAAGTATTAAAATCAGCTGTTGCAAACGCAGAACACAACTATGAGATGGATGTTAATAATTTGGTTGTTGAAGAAGCGTATGTGAACGAAGGCCCGACTATGAAACGTTTTCGCCCTCGTGCAATGGGACGTGCTAGTCAAATTAATAAACGTACGAGCCACATTACTGTAGTGGTATCAGAAAAGAAGGAGGGATAATCAGTGGGACAAAAAGTAAATCCAGTCGGTTTGCGTATAGGAGTCATCCGTGATTGGGAATCAAAGTGGTATGCTGATAAGGACTATGCAGACTTGTTGCATGAAGACCTTAAGGTTCGTGAATACATTACTAAAAGATTAAGTGACTCTGCTGTATCAAAAGTGGAAATTGAACGCGCGGCTAACCGTGTAAATATTTCAGTTCACACTGCAAAACCAGGAATGGTTATTGGTAAAGGTGGATCAGAAGTAGAAGCACTTCGTAAAGCGTTAAATGCGTTAACAGGTAAACGTGTCCACCTTAATATCGTAGAAATCAAGAGAGCTGATTTAGACGCTAAATTAGTAGCAGACAATATTGCTCGTCAATTAGAAAACCGTGTATCCTTCCGTCGTGTGCAAAAGCAAGCAATTCAACGTGCTTTACGCGCTGGAGCAAAAGGGATCAAAACAATGGTATCTGGACGCTTAGGTGGTGCAGATATCGCTCGTGCAGAATATTACAGTGAGGGAACAGTTCCACTTCATACACTCCGTGCTGACATAGATTACGGTACAGCTGAAGCTGATACTACTTATGGTAAATTAGGCGTTAAAGTATGGATTTATCGTGGAGAGGTCCTTCCTACAAAGAAGAATAAAAAGGAAGGAGGAAAATAATCATGTTAATGCCAAAACGCGTTAAGTATCGTCGCGAACACCGCGGGAAAATGCGCGGTCGTGCAAAAGGCGGCACTGAAGTAAACTTCGGTGAGTTCGGCTTACAAGCGCTAGAAGCGTCTTGGATTACTAACCGCCAAATCGAGGCTGCTCGTATTGCGATGACACGTTATATGAAACGTGGCGGTAAAGTATGGATTAAAATATTCCCATCCAAGCCATATACAGCTAAACCTTTAGAAGTCCGAATGGGTTCCGGTAAGGGTGCTCCAGAGGGCTGGGTTGCTGTTGTAAAACCAGGTAAGATTATGTTTGAAATATCAGGTGTACCTGAAGAGGTAGCACGTGAAGCACTTCGTCTTGCATCACATAAACTTCCAGTAAAATGTAAGTTTGTAAAACGAGAAGAAATTGGTGGTGAATCTAATGAAAGCTAATGAAATTCGTGACCTTACCACTGCCGAAATTGAACAAAAAGTTAAATCTTTAAAAGAAGAGTTATTCAATTTGCGTTTCCAGCTAGCGACTGGACAACTTGAAAATACAGCTCGTATACGCGAAGTACGTAAATCGATCGCTCGTATGAAAACTGTGATACGTGAAAGAGAGATCGGTGTGAATAATCGATAAATGAGGGGAGGTTTACTTAAATGAGTGAACGCAACCAACGTAAAGTATATACAGGTCGTGTTGTATCTGACAAAATGGATAAAACAATTACTGTATTAGTTGAAACATACAAAACTCATTCGCTATATGGTAAACGTGTTAAGTATTCTAAGAAATTCAAAGCACATGATGAGCAAAATATTGCAAAAGTTGGCGATGTAGTTAAAGTAATGGAAACTCGTCCACTATCTGCAACAAAACGTTTCCGTTTATTAGAAGTAGTTGAAAAAGCGGTAATTATATAATACAAGGTCGGATGAATTTTATATCCGAAGGGAGGTTTCGTGAATGATTCAACAAGAATCTCGGTTGAAAGTTGCTGATAATTCTGGGGCTCGTGAAGTGTTAACGATTAAAGTTCTAGGTGGCTCTGGACGTAAATATGCAAATATTGGTGATGTAATTGTTTGTACAGTGAAACAAGCAACACCAGGAGGCGTTGTCAAAAAAGGTGAAGTAGTTAGGGCTGTTGTTGTACGTTCAAAAAAAGGAGCGCGACGCCCAGACGGTTCATACATCCGTTTTGACGAAAATGCATGCGTGATTATCCGTGACGATAAAAGTCCACGTGGTACTCGTATTTTTGGGCCGGTAGCTCGTGAATTACGTGATAGCAACTTCATGAAAATTGTATCATTAGCTCCTGAAGTTCTTTAATTTGAAAATTGAAATGCCTTATCAAGGAGGTGCAGATAAGATGCATGTAAAAAAAGGTGATAAAGTACTTGTGATTTCAGGTAAGGATAAAGGTAAACAAGGAGTTATCCTTGCTGCATTCCCAAAGAAAAGTAGAGTTCTTGTGGAAGGTGTGAATATTGTGAAGAAGCATTCTAAACCTTCACAAGCTAATCCCCAAGGTGGGATTAACAGCCAAGAGGCACCTATCCATGTATCAAATGTTATGCCATTAGATCCAAAGTCGGGTGAACCTACGCGTGTTGGACATAAGCAAGTTGATGGCAAAAACGTACGCTATGCAAAAAAATCTGGTGAATTATTAGATAAATAACTAGTTGTAGAAAGGAGGTACTATTATGAACCGCCTAAAGGAAAAATATCAAAAAGAAATTACTCCTAGTGTTATGAGTAAATTCAGTTATAAATCAGTTATGCAAACACCTCAACTTGAAAAAATAGTTGTAAATATGGGTGTTGGAGATGCAGTTGCAAATTCAAAGGCATTAGATAATGCTGTTGAAGAATTAACAACAATAACTGGTCAAAAGCCTGTAGTTACAAAAGCAAAGAAATCTATCGCTGGTTTCCGTCTTCGTGAAGGAATGCCAATTGGTGCGAAAGTAACTTTACGCGGTGAGCGTATGTATGAATTTTTAGATAAACTAGTGTCTGTTGCACTTCCACGTGTACGTGACTTCCGTGGTGTATCTAAAAAATCATTCGATGGTCGTGGTAACTATACATTAGGGATTAAAGAACAATTAATTTTCCCTGAAATTGAATATGATAAAGTTTCGAAAGTTCGTGGTATGGATATCGTTATCGTAACCACTGCAAATACTGATGAAGAAGCTCGTGAATTATTAACTCAAATGGGTATGCCGTTCCAAAAGTAATCAGTGCCATCTAAATATAAGGAGGCGAAAATGTGGCTAAAAAATCAATGGTCGTAAAACAAAAACGTGATCAAAAGTTTAAAGTGCGCGAGTACACACGTTGTGAACGATGTGGTCGTCCTCATTCAGTGCTAAGAAAATTTAAACTTTGCCGTATTTGTTTCCGTGAATTAGCATATAAGGGACATATCCCAGGTGTAAAAAAAGCAAGTTGGTAAAACCCAGATATGGGAAGGAGGTAAAAATATTATGGTGATGACAGATCCTATTGCAGATTTGCTTACTCGTATTCGCAATGCGAACATGGTACGTCACGACAAATTAGAGGTTCCTGCTTCAAACATGAAGAAAGATATCGCTGATATTTTAAAACGTGAAGGTTTTGTTCGTGATGTGGAATTTATTGAAGATAACAAACAAGGTATTCTCCGTATTTTCTTAAAGTATGGTGCAAATAATGAACGTGTAATTACTGGATTAAAACGTATTAGTAAACCTGGTTTACGCGTATACGCTAAAGCTGATGAGGTACCTCGTGTACTTAACGGTTTAGGAATTGCGATTGTGTCTACTTCTCAAGGTGTGTTAAGTGACAAAGAAGCTCGTCAAAAGCAAACAGGCGGAGAAGTACTAGCTTACGTTTGGTAAAAAGTTTTTTTAGAATGGAGGTGTAATTTATGTCACGCGTTGGTAAAAAACCAATTGTTATCCCTGCAGGTGTAACAGTAACTGAGGAAAACAAAAACGTTATTGTTAAAGGACCGAAGGGTGAATTAACTCGTACAATCCATGCAGATATGGAATTAACAATAGAAGAGAACGCTGTAACAGTTGTTCGACCATCTGATTCAAAAGAGCACCGCTCATTACATGGAACGACTCGTAGCGTACTTGCTAATATGGTTGAAGGTGTTTCTAAGGGCTATGAAAGAGGACTAGAATTGATCGGGGTAGGTTACCGTGCACAAAAGCAAGGTAAAAAGCTAATCCTAAATGTTGGTTACTCTCATCCTGTTGAAATCGAACCTGAAGCAGGGATCGAAATAGATGTACCTGCGAATACAAAAATTGTTATTAAAGGTACTGATAAAGAACGTGTTGGAGCTTTAGCTGCTAACATTCGTGATGTACGTCCACCAGAGCCTTATAAAGGTAAAGGAATTCGTTATGAAGGTGAATATGTACGTCGTAAGGAAGGTAAGACTGGTAAGTAATACCGCCTAGTGTATAAGAAAGGAGTGGCATAGTATGATTACAAAACCTGATAAGAATGCAGTTCGTAAAAAAAGACACGGACGTGTTCGTGCGAAAATTTCAGGAACAGCTGTACGCCCGCGTTTGAATGTGTTTCGTTCTAGCAAACACATATATGCGCAAGTAATCGATGATGTGAATGGTGTTACACTTGCAAGTGCATCTACTTTAGATAAAGAATTAAGCATTGAGTCAACAGGTAATGTTGACGCAGCGCAAAAAGTTGGCGAGTTAGTTGCTAAACGTGCGTCAGAAAAAGGTATTAAAGAAGTGGTTTTTGATCGTGGAGGATACCTATTCCATGGACGTATTAAAGCGTTAGCTGATTCAGCTCGTGAAAATGGCTTAGAATTTTAATTGTCAAAGGAGGGATACAGATGGTCCGTGTTGATCCAAGTAAACTAGAACTTGAAGAACGTGTTGTTACCGTAAACCGCGTAGCAAAGGTAGTGAAAGGTGGACGTCGTTTCCGTTTTGCTGCACTTGTTGTTGTTGGTGATAAAAACGGTCACGTTGGTTTTGGAACTGGTAAAGCTCAAGAGGTTCCAGAAGCTATTCGTAAAGCTATAGAAGATGCTAAGAAAAATCTTGTTACTGTACCTATGGTTGGTACAACAATTCCACATGAAGTTATCGGACGATTTGGCGCTGGAGAAATCTTGTTAAAGCCTGCTTCTGAAGGTACTGGAGTTATCGCTGGAGGTCCTGTACGTGCAGTATTAGAGTTAGCTGGTGTACATGACATCCTATCAAAATCTTTAGGTTCAAATACACCTATTAACATGATTCGTGCTACAATTAGTGGTATTCAGGATATGAAACGCGCTGAAGACGTTGCAAAGTTGCGTGGAAAATCAGTTGAAGAATTGTTAGGATAAGGGGGGAAATGAAATGTCAAAGAAATTAGCTATCACCCTCACAAGAAGTGTTATTGGCCGTTCTAAAGATCAAAAAGTTACTGTTCAAACTTTAGGTTTGAAAAAAATGCATCAAACGGTCGTACATGAAGATAATGCTGCAATTCGCGGCATGGTAAACAAAGTTGCACATTTAGTTACGGTAAAAGAACAATAATTTTAACATGAGTAAATAAGGAGGTGCCCTGATGAAACTTCATGAACTTAAACCAGCTGAAGGGTCTCGTAAAACTCGTAATCGTGTAGGACGTGGTATTGCTACTGGTAATGGTAAAACATCTGGTAGAGGCCAAAAAGGTCAAAAGTCTCGTTCTGGCGGTGGCGTACGTCCAGGATTCGAGGGTGGTCAAACACCTTTGTTTCAACGACTACCTAAACGTGGTTTTACGAACATTAACCGAAAAGAGTATGCGGTCGTTAATCTTGAAACATTAAACCGTTTTGAAGATGGTACGGAAGTAACACCTGAATTATTAATTGAAACAGGTGTAGTAAGTAAGCTTAAATCGGGTTTGAAAGTCCTTGCAAAAGGAAAAGTTGAGAAAAAGCTTACTGTTAAAGCTCACAAATTCTCTTCTGCTGCAAAAGAAGCAATTGAAGCTGCAGGCGGTAAAACTGAGGTGATTTAATGTTCCGAACAATCTCCAATTTTATGCGCGTTGGTGATATAAGAAAGAAAATAATATTCACCTTGTTAATGCTAGTTGTGTTTAGAATAGGGACGTTTATTCCTGTTCCGAACATCAATGCTGAAGTACTACAGGTTACAGGAGAAAACAATCTATTTGGAGTATTGAATACATTTGGTGGAGGAGCATTACAGAACTTTTCCATCTTTGCAATGGGAATTATGCCTTATATCACTGCTTCCATTATCATTCAATTACTACAAATGGATGTTGTTCCAAAGTTTACTGAATGGTCAAAACAAGGTGAGGTTGGTCGTCGTAAATTAGCTCAGTTTACCCGCTACGGCACAATAGTTCTTGGATTTATTCAAGCTATTGGTATGTCCATTGGCTTTAACACTATGTCGAACGGGGCTTTAATTGAGAATCCTGGCATTCCAACTTATTTGTTAATAGCATTAGTATTGACGGCTGGAACTGCCTTTTTAATGTGGTTAGGTGAACAAATAACAGCTCACGGTGTTGGTAATGGAATTTCCATCCTCATCTTTGCTGGGATTGTGGCAGGCATTCCTAATATCGCTAACCAAGTGTATGCAACACAATTTGAAGGTGCTGGAGAACAGCTATTCTTACGTATCGTTACGGTAGTATTATTACTACTCGCGATCGTTGCAATCGTCGTTGGTGTTATTTTCATCCAACAAGCATTTCGAAAAATTCCAATTCAATATGCAAAACGCTTAGTGGGTCGTAGTCCAGTTGGAGGACAATCTACTCATTTACCTTTAAAAGTAAATGCTGCGGGTGTAATACCTGTTATCTTTGCAGTATCGTTTATTATTACACCACCAACAATTGCATCATTCTTTGGACAAAACGATGTTACTATGTGGATTGAAAATACATTCAGGTATACCGAACCTGTTGGTATGACAATATATGTTGCATTAATTATTGCATTTACCTATTTCTATACGTTTGTTCAAGTTAATCCTGAGCAAATGGCAGAAAACCTTAAAAAACAAGGTGGGTATATTCCTGGAATTCGTCCAGGGATAAATACGCAAGAATATGTAACTCGGATACTATATCGTCTTACATTTGTAGGTTCTATTTTCTTAGCTGCAATTTCTGTTCTTCCTATTATTTTTATTAAATTTACAAGCCTTCCGGAATCAGTACAAATTGGTGGAACAAGCTTGCTCATCGTTGTTGGTGTTGCACTTGAGACAATGAAACAGCTTGAAAGCCAACTTGTAAAACGTCATTACAAAGGATTTATTAAGTCATGAGGTTTTGGGGTTCTCCCATTTCCTCATTGTTAGATGAGGGTGAACACATATGAATCTCGTATTAATGGGGCTCCCTGGTGCTGGTAAAGGTACGCAGGCAGAGCAAATTGTTAGCAAGTATAATATTCCTCACATATCAACAGGAGATATGTTCCGTGCTGCTATAAGTGAAGGAACTGAATTAGGCTTAAAAGCAAAGGCTTTTATGGATGAGGGCAAACTTGTTCCTGATGAAGTTACAATAGGTATTGTTCGTGAAAGATTAGGTAAAAATGATTGTAAAAATGGCTTCCTGTTAGATGGTTTCCCTAGAACAGTCGCTCAAGCAGAGGCGTTAGAACAATTGCTACATGCCATGAACAGTACGATAGATTTTGTTATCAATATAAATGTTGATAAATCTATACTATTAGATCGTTTAACAGGTAGAAGAATTTGCAAGAACTGTGGTTCCACATATCATCTAGTATTTAATCCACCACAACAAGAGGGCGTTTGCGACAAGTGTGGAGGAGAATTATATCAACGTGCTGATGATAATGAGGCTACTGTAAAAACTCGCCTAGAGGTAAACATTAAACAGTCAGAGCCTTTATTAAATTTCTACAAGCAAAAAGGTTATTTACAAAACATTGATGGACAACAAGCAATTGATAAAGTATTTGTAGATATAGATAAATTGCTTGGAGGCATATCT
>NZ_JAEUFG010000023.1:12441-14140 GCF_018588585.1 Bacillus sp. SM2101 | reverse complement strand
TTATTACAGAGACTGGTTATGAAATTTTAACAAAAGCCTAAGTGAAGGTGATAATAGTTGAACGATTCTGATTCGAGTCCGCGCATAGGTCAGTTTGTTTTAATCACTCAAGGCAGAGACGCTGGACAGTATGCAATAATTATAAAAAGTGTTGATGAGCGATTTGTTTTACTTGCGGATGGAGAAAAGCGAAAATATGATCGGCCAAAAAAGAAGAATATTCAACACCTTGAGTTTTTTGATTACGTATCTCCGGAAGTTCAGAACAGTATAAGTGAAACTGGTCGTGTGACAAACGGGAAATTGCGCTATGCATTAACAAAGTTTGTCAATGAGCAAGTTACTGATTTGAAGAAGGGAGAGCTTTTAGATGGCGAAAGACGATGTAATTGAAGTTGAAGGTACTGTCGTAGAAACATTACCAAATGCAATGTTTAAGGTAGAACTTGAAAACGGACATACAGTGTTAGCACATGTTTCAGGTAAAATTCGTATGCATTTCATTCGAATCTTACCAGGAGATAAAGTTACTGTAGAATTATCACCATATGATTTAACTCGCGGACGGATTACGTACCGCTTTAAATAATTAAACTCCGTTATTACCAAGGAGGTTAGAACAGTGAAGGTAAGACCATCAGTTAAACCTATTTGTGAAAAATGTAAAGTTATTCGCAGAAATGGAAAAGTAATGGTTATTTGTGAAAATCCAAAACATAAACAAAAACAAGGATAAGCATAAGGAGGTGCACGTATAATGGCGCGTATTGCTGGTGTAGATATTCCTCGTGATAAACGTGTTGTAGTATCATTAACATATATTTTTGGTATTGGACGCACAAAAGCAGAGAAAATTCTAGCTGATGCAGGAGTTTCAGAAGATACTCGTGTGCGTGATTTAACTGAAGAAGAATTAGGGAAAATCCGTGATATCATCGACGGCTATAAAGTAGAGGGTGACCTTCGTCGTGAAGTATCATTAAATATTAAACGTCTAATCGAAATCGGTTCATATAGAGGAATTCGTCATCGTCGTGGATTACCAGTTCGAGGACAAAATTCTAAAAATAATGCTCGTACACGTAAAGGTCCACGTCGTACTGTAGCGAATAAGAAGAAATAGTAAAGGAGGTTCTTAAGAAATGGCACGTAAAACAAATACACGTAAACGTCGTGTGAAAAAGAATATTGAGTCTGGTATTGCACATATTCGTTCAACGTTTAATAATACAATCGTTACGATCACTGACGTTCATGGTAACGCGATTTCTTGGTCTAGCGCCGGTGCATTAGGTTTCAAAGGTTCTAAAAAATCTACTCCTTTTGCTGCTCAAATGGCTGCAGAAACGGCTGCTAAGACTTCTATAGAAAATGGCTTAAAAACACTTGAAGTAACTGTAAAAGGACCTGGAGCTGGACGTGAAGCTGCTATCCGTGCACTTCAAGCAGCAGGACTTGAAGTTACTGCAATTAAGGATGTTACACCTGTTCCACATAACGGATGTCGTCCACCAAAACGTCGCCGTGTATAATTTCTCTGTATAGATTTTGAATTCATGTCAATAATGGGTTATGATAAATCATTTTTATTGCGAAACAGATTAATTATTTTAGTTGTTGTGCACATTCGGGAACTTATTATTGGGGAATTTCGGTTAGACATCCATAGACAAACTAACATTAAATTGTCTAGCCGGGG
>NZ_JAEUFG010000023.1:0-11539 GCF_018588585.1 Bacillus sp. SM2101 | reverse complement strand
TCGTAAGTCTTTAGAAGAGGTTAAAGCAAAGCTTGATGAGTTAGGGTTGGGATTGCGAAAAGATGACTAGTTATGAGACTCTTAACTAGGCATTTTCATGTTTTCCTTACTGCTATGATAACACTCTAAAAAGGAGGGACATCTCATGTCATATCGTAAATTAGGACGTACAAGCGCTCAACGTAAAGCGTTACTACGTGATTTAACTACTGATTTAATTATCAATGAACGCATTCAAACAACAGAGACACGTGCAAAAGAATTACGTTCTCTTGTAGATAAAATGATAACTTTAGGTAAGCGTGGAGATTTACATGCTCGCCGTCAAGCTGCAGCATTTATTCGTAATGAAGTTGCGAATGAAGAAACAGGTGACGACGCTCTTCAAAAGTTATTTGGCGATATTGCACCACGTTATGAAGAACGCCAAGGTGGTTACACTCGTATTATGAAAATGGGACCACGTCGTGGAGACGGAGCACCAATGGTTATTATTGAATTAGTTTAATACTACTGAATGTTCAAAAGGAGATTTTTGAACATCTTTGTATGAGTAAATGAGGGCAGGACAGTTTTAATGACTGAATCTATGCCCTTTTTTGCTATTGTTTTTATACTATCAATAAATGTCTAAACTATGATGCTTCATATTTTTCTCTTTATAATGATAGCAGGGGCCAACAAGGGGCATTACAATTACTCTTGAAAATTATTAGGCGGATTGAGGTAAATCGAGAGTCTACGCTTAACGAACTGTCCACACTCAGTGCATATCTCCTTTAAGTCTCCTCATCTTACCATCAGAACTAATGATGCAATAAAGCTTTTTTTATTTCTTAGGAAATATGTCGAATAATAGAGGAGGAAAGGATATGGGGAATGAACTATTATCAGTCAAAGGTGTTTCCTTTCGCTATAATGACCAATCACATTATGCGTTAAAAGATATATCATTTTCACTTAAAAATGGTGAATGGTTAGCAATTGTAGGCCATAATGGTTCTGGAAAATCAACACTGGCGAGAATATTGAATGGGTTGTTAATACCAGAGTCTGGAGAAGTATCAGTGGCCGGTATTACACTTACAAATGAGTCGATTTGGGATGTTCGTAAGAAAATTGGTATGGTGTTCCAAAATCCAGACAATCAATTTGTTGGTACAACTGTCATTGATGATGTAGCTTTTGGGTTAGAAAATAATGGGGTAGAACGTTCGGAAATGGTAGATCGCGTGGACGAAGCAATTAATAGAGTGAAAATGGAAGCGTTTGTTGATCAAGAGCCACATAATCTCTCCGGAGGACAGAAACAAAGAGTTGCAATTGCAGGTGTGTTAGCTGTGAGGCCTGATATAATTATTTTAGATGAAGCGACATCTATGCTTGATCCTAAAGGGAAAGAAGAAGTCTTGAGAACAATTAGAAAACTTAAAGATGAGCAAGTTATATCTGTCATTTCAATCACGCATGATTTGGATGAAGCAAGTAAAGCTGATCGTATATTGGTTATGAATAAGGGGAATATTTTCACGGAGGGACGACCCGAAGATATTTTTGCTTTAGAGAAGGAGCTCGTTAATATAGGTCTTGATCTTCCTTTCTCCGTTAGACTTAGTAAAAAAATGAGGCGAGCAGGTATTCCTTTGACAGTTGATCATTTAACAGATGAAGGATTGGTGGATGAGTTATGGACATTACAATACAAAATGTAGAACATAAATATCATCAACATACGCCTCTTGAACGATTAGCACTTTACGATATTAATTTAGCTATTAATTCAGGAACTTTTCTAGCAATCATTGGACACACTGGTTCAGGAAAATCGACTTTGTTACAACATTTGAATGGTCTATTAAAACCGACAGTAGGAAGTTTAACCGTTGGTGATATGATAATCGACACTGAGAAAAAGAATAAAAAGATAAAGAAGCTTAGACAAAAAGTTGGCATTGTATTTCAATTTCCTGAACATCAATTATTTGAGGAAACAGTAGAAAAAGATATATGTTTTGGTCCAACTAACTTTGGTGTATCAGAGAAAGAAGCGAAGAAGAAGGCACAGGAAGCGTTGGAGTTAGTTGGATTACCAAGTGAATTTTTGCAAAGGTCACCCTTTGACTTAAGTGGTGGTCAAATGAGAAGAGTAGCAATTGCTGGAGTTTTAGCAATGGAACCAGAAGTTCTTGTGTTAGATGAGCCAACAGCTGGGTTAGATCCTAGAGGGCGTACAGAGATAATGGATATGTTCTATAAACTACATCAAAAGAAGAAGATAACGACGGTATTGGTAACTCATAGCATGGAGGATGCAGCAAAGTATGCTGATGAGATTGTTGTCATGGATAATGGTACGATTAGAATGAAGGGGAAACCAGAAGAAGTATTTTCTCAGCCAAAGGAACTAGTCAAGCTAGGGTTAGATGTTCCTGAAGCATTAAAGTTCAAGATGAAGCTAGAAAGCAAATTTGGTATTCAGCTATCGTCCACATGCCTTACGATCGACGATGCACTAGAACAAGCACAAATGATTATGGGTAAGGTGAAGCAGCATGATGGATAAAATTATAATAGGTAGGTATGTACCAGGTTCTTCAATTGTCCATCAGTTGGACCCTCGTTCGAAATTATCATTAATATTTCTTTATGTCATAGTTGTTTTTTTAGCAAATAATGAGCTTACATATGGGATTTTATGTTTATATACAGTAGGTATGATGTTGCTAACTCGAATACCTATTCGCTTTATTTTGAAAGGGCTAAAACTCATATTTTGGATTATTATTTTTACTTTCATATTACATATTTTTGTAACTAAGGAAGGTGCACTATTATTTAGTTTAGGATGGATTGAAATCTATGAAGAAGGCATCAGGCAAGGTGTATTTATCTCCCTACGTTTTTTAAATTTGATTTTAATGACGTCTATGCTTACGTTAACGACAACACCAATAGAAATTACAGATGGGATGGAAAGTCTATTAAACCCATTCAAACGGTTTGGTTTGCCTGTTCATGAGATTGCTTTAATGATGTCTATATCACTTAGGTTTATACCGACATTAATGCAAGAAACAGAAAAAATAATTAAGGCTCAAACAGCTAGAGGAGCAGACTTCACAAGTGGACCAATAAAAGATCGAATAAAGTCAATTGTTCCTTTGTTAATTCCTCTGTTTATTAGCGCGTTTAAGAGAGCTGAAGATTTAGCAACAGCCATGGAGGCAAGAGGTTATCGTGGTGGTGAGGGTAGAACGAAATTTCATCAATTGCAGTGGCATAGTAGAGATACCATTGTAATTATTAGTCCTTTATTAGTATCTGTTTTGTTATTTTTATTAAGAAGTTAATGGAGAAGGTAGAAAAATCATGCAACGTTTAAAATGTACAATAGCCTATGATGGGTCACAATTTAATGGATTTCAAACTCAGACTCTACCAAATCAGCGGACCGTGCAAGGTTACCTTGAGAAAGCCTTGATGAAAATTCATAAGGGACATCATGTTGCAATCTATGCTTCAGGAAGAACAGATTCGGGTGTTCATGCTTATGGACAGGTCATCCATTTCGACTCACCATTAGATATTCCTGCGAACAGGTGGCCCGCTGCATTAAATTCGATTGTCCCTGGTGACATTGTTATTAAGGAAGTCGTGCAGGTAGACCCAACATTTCATGCGCGCTACGATGTAAATTCAAAGGAATATAGGTATAAAATACTAAGGTCAAAACAATATGATGTATTCACTAGAAAGTATGTATATCATTATCCATATCCCCTTGATCTTTCAGCTATGAAAATGGCGAAAGAATATTTAATTGGTACTCATGATTTTACAAGCTTTTGCTCAGCTAAAACGGCAAAAGAAGATAAAGTTCGAACAATTTATTATATAGATTTGTATGAAGAAAACGATGAGCTGATTTTGCACTTTAATGGGTCAGGATTTTTATATAATATGGTGAGAATTCTTGTCGGTACATTATTAAAAGTAGGTCAAGGAAAAATAAAGCCTCAGGATATAAAAACTATTTTAGAGCAAAAAAATCGGATGCTAGCGGGGCAAACGGCGCCATCTCATGGATTGTATTTATGGCAAGTGAATTATGACAACTAAACCTGGTGTAACATTTTCTTGACAATAGACTCATAAAGATTTATTATATCATATGGTATGTATTTTAAAACCACGATTAGCCCCGGAAAAATCGTGTTGAATAATATATGTAACCAATCATGGATTTTTTTATTTAGGAGGGAAAATCATGCGTACAACTTTTATGGCAAAGCCAGCAGAAGTACAACGTAAATGGTACGTGGTTGATGCTGAAGGAAAGACTTTAGGTCGTCTTGCAAGCGAAATTGCATCGATTTTACGTGGTAAACATAAACCAACTTATACACCACATGTTGATACTGGTGATCATGTAATCATCATCAATGCAGAGAAAATTGAACTTACAGGTAAGAAATTAACTGACAAACTATATTACCGTCATAGTCAACATCCAGGCGGATTAAAAGTAAGAACTGCGCTTGAAATGCGTACGAACTATCCAGAAAGAATGCTAGAAGGCGCAATTCGTGGTATGTTACCAAAAGGCTCATTAGGTCGTCAAATGTTTAAAAAGTTACATGTATATGCTGGTAACGAACATCCACATCAAGCACAACAACCTGAAGTTTACGAACTTCGCGGATAATATTTTAGGAGGGTATTAATTTGGCACAGGTACAATATTATGGCACAGGCCGTCGTAAAAGCTCTGTTGCTCGTGTACGTTTAGTTCCTGGTGACGGACGTATCGTGATCAACGATCGTGATATTGAAAACTATATTCCATTTGCAGCATTAAGAGAAGTTGTAAAACAACCACTTGAAGCAACTGAAACTACAGGTGCTTATGACGTTTTAGTTAACGTTCATGGCGGTGGATATACTGGGCAAGCTGGTGCAATTCGTCACGGTATCGCACGTGCGTTACTACAAGCTGATCCAGAATTTCGCCCAACATTAAAGCGTGCTGGTTTATTAACTCGTGATGCTCGTATGAAAGAACGTAAAAAATACGGTCTTAAAGGCGCTCGTCGTGCACCACAGTTCTCAAAACGTTAATTTTATTTACGTTTCAAAGACTCTCAACCAAATTGGTTGGGGGTCTTTTTTATTGACTGTTTCTACTGATTATTGTTTTTTGAATTAAGTAATACATACACTGCTAGAGTGTATGACACCAATTACTTCTGTTGAAAAATCGACAATAACAACAAAAGTTACGATAAAAAAGCCTTTTGTTCAACTATTTTTAATTAACATACTCACTAAATGTTATGACTAACTAGTGTTCAGATGAATAAACCCTTAAAACGATGGGAATATCAAAAAAGTTCGATCACATGCAGTTTCGCCGCATGTCCCCAGGAAGTCATTCCACCTCTTTTCATTAAGACAAAAAACACTATCTAACGTTTGTCGTGGTCAAACAGCAGGGCATTCTTTTCTAATGGCTGTTTTGTGTTAATTGGTGTTTTTCGTTCATAGGTAGAAGCACGTATACACTAGCCTTCGTGGCACCTTTTCTTTAAACACATCAGTTACTTATATGTAAATGAAAAAAGCAACAAAGTTTACGAATAAAGTCTTTCGTACTACTTGATATACAGATATATGGAGCGCCTATTCTTAGCTAAAGAAGGTCAGCAGTGCCTACTGAATGGGAGCATGTTATAAGAGATAGAGATGTCCTCAACTTTTCTTAATTGGTAAAGACAGTAACGTATGAAGCTTTTAGGGAAGTGTAAACTACTTTCAAAAGGGGTTGAATAAGAAATGAATGTTATAACAACTTTTGCTGCAAAGCAGAAGGAAAAGCAAGTCATTTACGAACGGAAAATGCTAAGAGAGCTATCTCTTGAAATTATAAAAAAACAAGTTGAACAAACTTTTAGTGATTTTTACAAGCTAGGTGTTGTGGCGATTAGTGCTATTGAGGATGGATGTGTTGACGTTGCTGTAGAATCATATTTGCTGGGAGCAAGCTATAGTCGATTTGGTTATTTTGGTGAACCTTTAGAAAAGGTAAAGCTAAGGTGTATAACAGAAGAAAAGTATTTAATTAATACTTTGTATGATTACGTTATATATTGGGGGAACGTGGATGATTTTAGTTTAATGAATGAATCAATGTATTACACATGCGAACATTTTGTTAGTTATTGGTTTAATGAAGGTTTTTATAAAGGGGAAAAACGGTATCGAATGAAATTGCACTAGCAAACGGTGATAGGTGTCTATAACATAAAAAAATAAGTTGATCATGTTCTTCTCTGCTCATCTTGCATTTTTAACGATAGGCATAAAGCTAGATGGTCTATTTTTGCCTCTTGTCCCATATAGTGTTTACAAGGAAAAAGTGGGAGGCAGAGACAAAGTGAAGAAAAAACTGAAATTTGCTGGATACTTAATAGGCTTTATTATCCTACTAATAATCGTTCAATACCAGTTTACAGAAAATGCTTCATGGAAATCGTGGAATTTACCTCTATCTGGTAAGATAATTATTTTAGACCCTGGCCACGGTGGCCCTGACGGAGGGGCAGTTGGTGGTGATGTGCTTGAGAAAGATGTAGCTTTAAAGGTTAGTATTTTATTGAAAGATCTTCTGCAGGAACAGGGTGCGCTCGTTATTTTGACCCGTGAAGATGATCACGACCTCGCATCTAGCGGTACAAAGGGCTATAGCAAAAGGAAGACTGAGGATTTGAAAAAAAGAGCAGAAATGATTAATGAGTCGCAAGGGGACTTATTTATCAGTGTTCACTTAAATGCGATACCTTCATCAAAATATAGGGGGGCACAAACGTTTTATAACCCCAATTATATTGAAAATAAGGAAATCGCAAGGTTTATACAAGATGAGTTTCGAACAACTCTAGAGAATACTACGAGAAAGGCTAAGGCAATTAGTGGTGTGTACTTATTGAAAAATGCAAATATACCTGGTTCCTTGGTCGAAGTAGGGTTTTTGTCTAATAGTGCTGAAAGGGATTTACTATCTGATGATATATATCAAGAAAAACTAGCGTTTTCCATATATAAAGGGATTATTAGATATTTCTCTAACGAGGGGAAGGCTCCTGAGTAATAGTTAATTATTGTGAATTCATTTAGCCGTCATATGTAATTATGGTATACTAACAGGTGAACGTATGAAAACGAATACACAAAAAGGACGGTGTAATAATTGATAACGAAAGATCAAGTAGTTGAGCTATTACGTCAATTAAAAGATCCATTCTTACATAAAACTTTTGAAGAAACCGGTGCGATCCAGGACATAAATATTAAAGAAGAGAAAGGGCATGTAAGTGTAAAAATTGCATTATCAAAGATTGGTACATCGGAGCAGTTGCAAATACAAGGACATATCGTACAAGTATTAAAGGATGCCGGTGCTAAATCTGTTGGGCTGCGTTTTTCAGAATTACCGAAGGACAAAACTGCCAAGTCGGAAAGCCCATCACCCTCTGAGGAAGGTAGTAATTCACCATTATCAACAGGTAGCAACACTAAGTTTATTGCGATTGCAAGTGGTAAAGGTGGGGTTGGGAAATCAACTGTTTCTGTTAATTTAGCTGTATCTTTAGCACGGCTAGGGAAAAAAGTAGGCCTAGTTGATGCTGATATATATGGATTTAGTGTACCAGACATGATGGGTATTACAAAGAGACCAGTTGTTAGAGGCGAGAAAATCATTCCTGTTGAAAGATTAGGAGTAAAAGTGGTTTCAATGGGATTCTTTGTCGAAGATAATGCACCTATTATTTGGAGAGGCCCAATGTTAGGAAAGATGCTTAATAGCTTTTTTCAAGAGGTCGAATGGGGCGAGTTGGATTATCTATTGTTAGATTTACCTCCTGGAACAGGGGATGTTGCGTTAGATGTCCATGCTATGCTACCTTCTTGTAAGGAAATTATTGTGACAACACCACATCCTACTGCCGCTTTTGTAGCTGCTCGTGCAGGTGCTATGGCTCTGCGCACTGAGCATGAAGTTATTGGTGTCATTGAAAATATGTCTTATTTTGAAAGCAAGCTGACAGGGGAAAAGGAATATGTCTTTGGAAATGGCGGTGGCACGAAATTAGCGAAGGAGCTACAAACAGAACTGCTAGGACAACTCCCGTTACAGCAACCAGATTGGGATGATGATGATTTTGCACCTTCTATTTATGCTGAAGATCATCAACTTGGTAAAATTTATATGAACATGGCTGAAAGGGTTACATCGATTGTATAAATGGTCGTAGATTCTTATTAGACAGAGGGTCAACCCTACAATTTTTTGTAATTGTAAGGTAGACCCTTTTTATTTGCTTCTTTCAAACACTTGTAAGAGGTTACCCTCCCCCTCCATTACCTCCTGAATCATCTCCACCTTCTTCATTATCAGCGCTTTGTTCTTCATCGTCACCCTTTTCACCGCTTTGTAATTCCTCCGCACCTTTTAATAGAATTTCTTGAATCTTAACTTTAAATAAGGGGCTTTCTATTGTTTCTGTTATTACCTTTTGTAGGTGAGTCCGATATTCTTTACCTTTAAGCACAGTTAAAGTTTGCTGTTCCATCTCTGGATTTTGAAATAGTTCTAGCATCATTCCTTGGTATTCAGGATCTTTCATTAATTCCTTTATTAATTTTTCCTGTTCTTCTTGCAGGCCCTTTGCAAAGCTTTCTGCAAATTCAGGATCTGATAGACTTTCTTTCCAAAAATCAGTAGCTTCTTTAGAAGTTAGTGATTTTTCAATTGCAGCTGTAACAATTGTTTGGTCCATAATTAATTGTTGCTTCATGCCGTCCTCAGACATAATGTCTTGAATCGCCTTTTTTCCTTCATCAGTCTTTAAAATATCAACAATCATTTTCTTTGATTGTTCATAATCCAATTCTTGTGCTTGTTCCTGCTGTCCGCACCCACTAGCCGTTATAATTGTGACTATGATAAATAGGAGCAACACGTTTGTTTTCATTGCTCACTAACTCCTTTCAGGGTTGTCCTATACTTTAGGATAGTTTATCTACAAAAAATTATACGTTGTTAATACTGAAAATGTGGTATTTTCACCAGTCGATTGGTACAATCAGTAGGAGAATGTGTAATGGAGGAGTCTTGCTGTGAATAGTCGAAATTGGGTTCGTTTATTTATGTCGACCTTAGCTGTTGGAGGAATTAGCGCAGGTATTATAGGATTTATTGTAAAGTGGAGTGAATACAAAGAACTATTCTCTTCGTTTGAATTTATGGATATTGTATTGGCATTTATTTGGTTTGTTGGTGTAGGCCTTATATTTAGTGTTATTAGTCAAATGGGATTTTTTGCTTATTTAACGATCCATCGTTTTGGCTTAGGGATCTTTCGGTCGGTGAAGTTATGGAATGCAGTACAAATTGTATTAGTTGTATTTGTGTTATTTGATCTTATATATTTTAGATATAAATTGTTTGCAGATGAGGGAGATTCAATATTTTCGTACATCGTAGTAGCTTTAATCATTGCTCTTGTAGGCATTGTTGTTGCATTGTTAAAAAAGCAACAAACAAATAAACAGGCATTTGTCCCAGCTATGTTTTTTATGATAGTCGTAACAATTATAGAGTTAATACCAGCGGTTCAAGCAAATGATGATAGTTGGTTATATTTGATGCTTTTTCCCCTATTGCTATGTAACATGTACCAGCTACTAATATTACCGAAATTAACTAATAGCTAATAATTGGTTTCAAAAAAATGAGTGGAGGTTTAACCCACTCATTTTTTTTCAAATAGAGAGGAATTTCTTATTCCCGTCATCTCAATTAATTTCTCCGCTTTTTGTATCTGTGTTTGTAATAAGTTCAGTCACTGTAACATTTTTGTATCCTTTCTTTTTTATAAATTGAATAATTGATGGAAGTGCCTCAGCCGTTTGACTGGCAGAGTCAGAGGCGTGAAGTAAAATAATGTCTCCACCATTAAGGTTTTTTGTAACATTTTTAGTTATTTCTTTCGTACCAGGCCGTAGCCAGTCTTGTGAATCTATGCTCCAATGTACAACAGTGTATCCAACTTCGGATGCAGTAGCAATCACTTCTTCATTTATATTCCCAGTAGGTGGTCGTAGTAGCGGGGCAGCTTTTACTTGTAATACCTTAAATACGTCCTTAGATTTTAAAATATCTGTTTTAATCTCACTAGCTTCTAGCTCTGAATAATCTTTATAACTATATCCTTTGCTTCCTATTTCATGTCCGTCTTCTGCAATTTGAGTTACGACTTCAGGATGTCGTTCAGCCCAATCTGCTAAAATGAAAAAAGTTGCATTCAATTTTTCTTTTTTTAATACCTCTAGGATGTTTAATATATGCTCGTCACCCCAATTGACATCAAATGTTAAAGCTATTTTCTCCCCTCGTTCATCTCCTTTATAAATAGCTCTAGGACCATCCTCAGTCGAAAAAACTGTATTATTTAGCGCGTTTTCAAGATAAAGAAAGATAGCTGTAAATAAAGCAGCAACAATAATTATTAGTGCTTGTTTTCCCTTTCTACCATTTACAACGACAAAGAAATTCACAAAACCCCCTCCTCTTTTCTTACAGCTGGTTCGTATTCATTGTTGTTTTTTGTACTAAGAAATAAATATGTAACCTATTAAGGTGCGTATCATCTTTTTTGCTAGAAAATGATACACGATCTAAAAACCTAATAACAACAAAGTTTACGAAAAAAGCCTAGCTTACACGATTACTTGTCTACATACTATGCTCTCTAATAGAAGATATGATAAAAGACTGACTACTAAAGAAAAAAATTTCATAAAACTGTTTCACAGTGGAAATAACTAGAATAACTAATAGTGAGGTGACATTATGCTTGGACTTTTAGTAACAAAAAAGGAAATAAAAGAAATTGAATACTTAATAAAAAGAGAGTTAGAAGAATTACTACTTGATTTTCAAGATTCTCGAATTGACTATGTAGTTAAGCGTGCAATGGAAGAAAGATATCAAATATTGTTTCAACTATTTAGAAAGGTTGCAACACCGTCAGAGTGTAATCGGTATGTTCGCTCAAAAAAAGCATATTTTTCAGAATGATAAGTGATGATATAAAAGCATTGAAGACCTTTTGAAATATAAATAAATAGCGTTCATAGCCAATGTTTATTATTTAAATCTTGTTACGACATTTTGTTCTTTTAAAAAAGCAAAAAACATATTGACATCATAGTATGAGGGTGATATATTAATAAACGTCGCTGATAAACAACGCGATAACATAGATGACAGCATGAAAAAAACATTTAAAAAAATGTTGACATCAACAAAGAAAAATGTTAAATTAATAAAGTCGCTTCTGAGCGATAGCAACAAAAAATGTTCTTTGAAAACTAAACAAAGCAAAAGCGTCAACGTTAATTTTTTGAACAAATGAGCAATCAAACTTTATTGGAGAGTTTGATCCTGGCTCAGGACGAACGCTGGCGGCGTGCCTAA
>NZ_JAEUFG010000022.1 GCF_018588585.1 Bacillus sp. SM2101 | reverse complement strand
TCATCATAACCTCCACAATATGTATACTTACAATATTATAAGTTTTTCCTATACATCCACATTTCCCCTATTAATTTTACACTATAGAATTAACAATTTGAACGATGAAAAAAGTTAACACATAAAGACGCTTTTCAGAGTTAGTTCTGAAAAGCGCCATAATGTGGAATTGGCTTGGGATCAACTTCTACTTTCGGATATCCATACACATGTCCTACTAGAGCATTAAAATACCCTGAAATATCGTATAGGGTGAATTCAAGTATGTGATTTTCTGTGAATGTTGCAACTGTCATATAGCCATAATCTACAACTGCTCCTTCTCCTTTTAATGCTGCATCTAAAATCCATGTATAAGTTCTATTTAGTAGATTACTTTGAAAACCGTAAATAACGATTGCCTTTTCGTGGTCATAGCTTACTCCTGATTCAGAAGTTGCATTATAAGTAAACCACATTTCTCTTAAGGTTTTGTCAGAAAGACTGAACTCTCCCTCGTCCTCATAGGATACATTCACATAGTCTTTTCCGACATTGTAAGTCAAATCTTCAAACCAAGCAAAAGCCGTGATATCTCCCCTTAGCTGCAACGTTATGTACTTAGCATGATCAAGAACTCTTATTATCGTTACTATCGCCTGCTCTCTCGTTATATGCTTTCGTGGCATAAATTGTCCATTAGATCCCTGCATAAGCTCCAAATTGTAGGCTGCACTTACAGCTGGTATAGCCCAATCTCCTATTTGATCATAATCTGAATAGCCCATTTCTTTCTCTGAAGCATAACTGATAATACTAGCATAGTGTACTGTATTTATCAGCATTTGTGCAGCTTGCTCACGTGTGATATATGCATCTGGCGAAAAGGTCGTATCAGATGTACCATTCACACTGCCAATAATATAGGCAAGGTTGACGTGATCTAAATCCGTATCTTCAAATGGTTGATCAATCGTCACTTTTTCTAGTACCATTTCCTTTGTCCATTCATATGACCTTTCGACCATTTCTAACTTTTTAAAAGCCACGTTAACTAATAGCTCCGCAAACTCCTCTCGAGTAATTGGGTCAGCGTAATTAGATTGCAATCTTTCTGGAACAATTCCTAGGTCAATGCCTCGTTGAATCGTATCTTTCGACCAAGCACTTGGCTGGTCTCCAGCTGCAAATACAGATGTAGATGGAAGTAACAACATTAATGATACAATAACTACTAACGTTTTCTTAAACATAATTACCCTCACTTTTTCCTAGTAATATAAATTAGAAATTATCTTACAGTATAAAACTTACATTCATTAATTTACCAATCTAATTATACTGAAAGGGTTTGTTAGAAGTAAATAATAACTAATAGATTAAGGCTCTTTAATTCCCTGTTTTTTTACTGAAGGTTTTCTTCCACAATATGGCCCTTTTCAGGAATAAGAAAAAATCTTGCTGACCTTTCAATAGGATTTTTGATATCAATCTTTTTTATAAATTATCGATTCTTTCACGAATAATCACTTTGTATTAATGTTACAGGCAGCTCCAGTTATATATGGGGTAGCGTCAGGAAAATGCGGATATACAAAAAAGCCTAATTTCTCGGTATTATAATTGAGAAATTAGGCTTTAGTTTCGATCGCTTGAACAGCTAGTTCCAATGCTTTAATCCTTCTTTCTAAAAGTGTCCTTTGTGGACTACCTGCCTTTGACTTAGTATAACTGTTCTCAATTGATGGGAATAAACTTGCAAGAACATCGCGAGCTTCCACTAAATCAATTGGAGTATAATGATGAGGTTTTTGATCCCAAACGTTTTCTAGTATAGCTAATCCGATGCGAACAGCACTGAGCCGTTTCTTTACAAGGGTAGTATTTGTGCCTTTATGAGTCATTTGTGACAAGGCATTTTCTAGTTTGCTGATTGTCGATTGTAATGATTTTATTGATTCTAATTTATCTATATTTGATACGTTCTCCAATTAATACTATCCTTTCTTCTTCCAAAATATAACCCATGTTCCGTACAAGAATCCTATCATATTTACCAACTATACAATTTTGTTTAACAACTATATGACAGTATATAATACTCATGTGCTTCTATAGAATTAACTCTACTTCTCAGAAAGAAAGCTAACTTTTTTATTGATAAGTAAAGAAAATTGTCCTTCACCATTTTTATCTACATACCAACACATATAATGCTGTAGACCTTTGCTGGCTTTATGATCATGAAGAGGATAAGGAGATTTATAAATACGAGTGTTTTTATCTATCCTTGGTAAATTCTCAGTTGTAACGAACCGCTTTGTATGATTATTAATAATCCAGCAACCAAAAGACTCATCAGGCGCAACATACCAAATAGCATCATCTCTATTTGCTGGAATATCAGCTTCAAGAGGATATTTAGGATTCTCCATCTTCTTGGTCCCTTGCAATTCAAAGAAGAAATCTTGATCTATGTCTGCAGTAAATTCTTCCTCTACAACTGTAAACTTGTATTCATCTTCAGTTAAATGTGTATCAACTTCATTCCAATGTACGCTGTTTGTTGTATCGTCACGTTCTGAAAATATGAAACTATTACATTTTATAGCTGTTTGCAATTTTGTTGTATCTACTCCATCAAATACTCCGCATGCTTTCGTGTAAGCATCATATAACACACAGTTTTTACATGTCTTTTCATTTTTATATGTATTCATTTTTGGAATAAAATCTACTTTTATAACATTGTTAAATGTCATCGGCTTTACCTCCATTCAACTGTATCGTTATAGTACTTCAAATACAGCTGGCATCACGAGGGATAATATGGTAACTGCTCCTCCACCAATAAATAAATTTCTAGCCCATCTATGATGTGAGGGGTTTTCATGCATATTGTAAAAGAAACGGATAACGAGTCCAATCAGTATCATACCTATTGCTACATGAATGCCAACGCTTCTTAGTAATACGATTATATAATTTACAATCAGTTTAAATTGCATTACATCTTTTGTTAACATAAAAATCGGAGCTACCCTTAATAAAACCACTGTCACTAAAGTAAAGATCATTGTTCCCATTGACCATTTAGTCCATTGTGGGTTCTTGAAAACCATTGACAAAGCTAGTGCTAACGTTGCAAATATAAATAGAATAGTAAATATGTCAAATGCTATTTCTAGCATTTCCGGTATGGTATTAATTAATTTTTCAATCTCAGTAGAAAAAGGGATTTTTTCTATCTCTTCATTAGAAGGTCTATTATTTGAATAAACCGTACTTCCCAATAAAGACGCCATCATAACACCACCTTATTACTTTTTCATGTCTTTATGGATAAACTTAACAATCGTTTTTTCTAATCTCATTTGACCATCAATGATGGGTGTATTTATATTTACTCTATAGCAATCCTTTTTCATTTGTGAGACTTTGTTAAAGGCTGCAATAAATTGAATAGCTGTAGATTGATTATATGCTTTTTGTCTTAATATTTTATTTAGAGTCATAGCATTAATAACACCAGTTACATATACATGATATATCTTATTTTGATGTACTCTAGTGTTAATACCTGTTAAGAATTTTGCGAAAGGTACTATATAACTTTTAAAATAGTTGTTTTGTACGTACCCCAACCATCTCTCTTTTTCTTTATAGGCTTGAGGTATACTAATTTTGTGTTCGAAATGAATGTTATTATGATCAATATCACCTTGTGCATCAACTTTTACTGTTATCTCACAATCATTTGTGATACTAGTAATAGGATCTATCCACAATGTATTCGCACACAATAAATTTTCTTTTAAGTTCTCAAAAAAGTCATCATCAAGAAAAATACTAGAAAGTCCTTCATTTTCTATAGTTAGACCTTCTTTTTCTCTTCGTATTTTAATTTCAGAACAACCAAATGATCGGTGTTTTAATGTATTTACAAAATCTTCAATAAAAACTTCTGAGAATTTCATATTTTATGACCCCTTTCGTACTACAATTAAGATAACATAATATTTTTAAACTAGTTCAATAGAAATGCGAAAAAAGTACAATATATGACAATAGATTGACGACAACGTTCGACATTTCTGTCGAATCACGCGGGTATAATGCCCCACTTAAAAAAGCAAATAGTCCTACTTATTCCGTTTTTTCATAATTTGGTTTTATTTTTGCTTTTTTAAGTGGGTGCCGACAACTTTCTTGTCAGCTACACCCCATTAATTAACTACAGTAAGTATTTTCCATTAATAAGTTAGTACCCATACTATTATTCGAGTTCAGAGACAAACTCTCTTCCTCTTTTTTCTTGATGATTGTACATTCATTAAGATAAGTATCATCCAATGTCCGCTCTACTTGAATAATAACCAACTGATTTTCACTTATTTGATCCGCTTTTGTTCCCGAATGAATCCATACTTCTTCAGAACCATCAGAAAAAAGTATATAGCTACCATTCTTTTTCAATGTAAGTCCATACCAGGTTTGTTGTCCTATATAGTTTTCATTTACTAAATGAGAAGCATATTCTTCAAACATCTGTGGTAATTCAGTACCTTGAATAGTTTTTCTTAACTCATCTGAGGACAAGACAGTATAGTTTTTAACTGATTTGTTATTATTAGGCGTCTTATTCTCAATCACTGAATTGGACCTTTTATTAAAGAAGTTCGGGTATTGTTGCTCGAGTTCTTCAGCATCTTTTCTCTTGTCTTCAAGCATTAGCTTTTTATGAAGACTGACAATTATTTCTTCAAGATGATCTCCCTCCCCCTTTACTGCAAGGTCGGATAACTCATCAATTTGTTGTTGGAGTTCTTCAGCTTGGTTTTGTGGTGACTCCATTGAATTTCTACTTGAATCTTCTAGAGTAGTTACGAAATCAACCACTTCATTTAAGAGTTCCTGAGTATCAGTTCCATCTATGTTTGAGACATCACGCTTATCCTTAGATATTGGTGACTGCTTTATTTCATTTTCCCAGCCACTTTGATCTAGCTTGAATGTTCCATTCGAATTGTACCGACTAAAATCAATAACGTTTGATTTAGTTTCTCGATTAGCAATAAGTTCAGTTGTTTCATTAATAGATGTGATATTGGAACTGCTTATTTTACCTAGGTTCTCAAGGTAATTTTTTCTTTGAAGTAATTGAATAGATTCATATATATACCACTCTAAAAAACTGTAAGTACACAATCCAAATAATGAAACTATCTGTTCAACGGAAATTGTAATCATCTAATTAGTTCCTCCCTGAAATTGATTTTTAGTCATTAAGCAAATAGGTCAAACCCTAATTGACCTGATGCTATTTTATTTCTTTTTTCATTATTATTAGCTCCATCAATAATAATCTCTGGCATGATATTATTGGACCTTCTATTAATTGCTTTATTATTTGTCTACCAGGAGCAAAGACAAAACCTAATGCTAATGTCCTTGTTATAACAGATCATATAATTTGTCAGGCTCTCAGTTTTTTCAAGATTTTCTCTCTCTTCTTTGCTAAACAATATTATTGCTTGTTGCCAAGCAGTGGTTTTTCTTGTGTTTCCTTGAAATTAATTAGTTCTTCCATTCTCCTTCTTATCTACTGATATGGCGAGGTGATGTACTCCCTTTATCGTAGATAAGAGTGCACCTCCTTGCTATCTTATTATAACGAACATACGTTTGTTAATCTATGAGTTATTTTGTATAGATTTACAACTTATGTCCATGCTCCTTGAAAAATAATAGATTAACTCCTCCTTCTATTTCTTTGTATTTATATAAAAACGAGAATAAAAGATAAATACCTCCCATTCTCGTCAGTAGTCATGTTCATATCGTTTTTTAAACAAACACAAAAAAACCTCTGAAGGTTGATAGGTGACTAAAATTATAGCAATGCTATAATGTGTCATTCCTTCAACCCAGAGGTTGTCATTTATTAATAATACACCCGCTAACTTCTCAATTTGAAGTTGCATTCAAAGAAAAAACTTACTGCTACTTATGGACTATTATACCCAATTCTTCATATATTGACAACATCTTCTAAACATAGGAGTAAACTATACTTAGAGTACAACATAAAATAACTAATAAAAAGAGTGATCAAATTGAAAAAATAATCACTAATATATACTGTTATTAGATAGAATAAGATCATAATGGGCACAAAAAAAACAAATGATAGTTTTCTAAATTTTATTGAGCGATACTTTTTTTGATATACTCTTGCTGACTGTTCTTCATTAGACTTTTTCAAATAATACACAGCATAGGAAAATGCTTCTTTCTCAATCGAGTAATATGGATAAATTATTTTTTTTATCAGGTTTAATAATTTCCCACAATGTATCCATTTGTTATTATCCTGAAATTGTTTAGCATGGCATAATTCGTGTGCCAAGGTTCCAATTTCTCCATTAAATACACATACCACACCTGCAGAAGTATATTCTTTAGGAAGGTTTTTACCTAAGAAGATGCCATTATTTTTATAGATTTTTTTCTCTGATTTATTTTTAAACTCTGGAACATGCTCCTTGACGAAAGCAACTGCTTTATCACCATAAAGTACAAATGGTTCATGCTTAATTTTCAAATCTTCAATAATTGCCTTTTTATGGATATATAATGGGTGTAATTTCTTATCATCCGATGGTAATTTCTTTAAATCCTTCACCTAGATTTCCCACCTCTTTCATTTGATCTTATAATTATTTGTAAGGTCATTCATCCAATGAATGACCTGTTTTTTTCTCCATTAAAATAGTAAATCTATAGATAGCATATAAGCGCTAGACTCTATTTTTAATGTACTTAAAATAAAGTTAGCTGTCTACTATTATCTTCATTACATGTTTTAATTTCAAAATGTGTCAGTCTTGGTTCCGCCTGGGAAATAGCTATAATCCTACCTTTTATAGGAATAGCATCACTATGACAGTAAGAAAAAAGTTGGTTAAAATACTCTGCAATTCTATTAATATAATCAACATCTTGAGGATATTCTGGTTTTTCCGTATAAGACTTTTTTAGAAAACTAGAACGAATACCCTTGTTCCATAAATATAGTTCAAAAGATCTCGCAAAAATTTCTGTTGGTTGAATAAAATAGCTTTTATTAAATTTTGACTTCCCATGCCACTGTTTTTTAAAATAATGATCATCAGGAAGTTCATTAACCTCATCACAAACCGCTTCTGTATATAAATCAATTATAGATCTGAAAGCGAATGATTCTGATACAGGTGCGTTAGGAGTATCAGATAGGCAATAATCTAGCATATGCCCCAGCTCATGAGAATAAGATTCTGGATGTTCACGATCTATAATCGTAGCATTCACATGAGGATAATAGACACCTGCAGCACGTAATTTCCCTAATCTTTTTATTCGAAAGCTACCCTCTGAAAAAGGAACATATACTTGGTTAACGAAGCGAACAAATTCTTCTTCAAGATCCTCAAAAGTAAATACCTTTTCAGTTTTATTACTAGTCAAATTCATTTTGTTTACTTCATCTCTAAATAATACTTCATTATCTATTTCTACATACTGGTATCTATCTAAAAATGCATTGTCCTTCATAGCTTCTTGTTGTTTTTTATTTATTTGTTTTTTTGTCTCAAAACTACGCGCATAATCTGTTCGAGAAGAATATTGGCGGTCAGTTTTATCCTTAATAAAATGTAATTGACTTAAAAATTCCTTTACCACAACTTTATAAAATGAACCTCTCCTAATATTAATAGCGAAATCTTCAAGTTCACTTATATAAAAATACTTCTTATAGGTATCCAGATAAGTAGATTCAACAATTTTTAATCCCTCAGCAAGCTTACATTCTTCTATTATTATCCGTACATCTTTTGAAAAAACATCGTCTTTTGGAATAAATACACCTTTCCCTAAACTTTCAGGTAGCGGGTGATCTCCTATCATTTTTTTTGTAAGTAGATACTGCATCATCTTTTCATTTCTTTTCGCAAATTGTTCGAGAGAGTTCATAACTAACGTTTCCGCTATCACTGAACCTAAATCAAATAAATAATGATAGTCGTTACATGAACGAAAAGAGCGACGAGTATTATGATAATTTTTCTTTATAGGCTTATTGGTAATTGAAAGACCTGTTCGGAAGCCGTTACAGTCTTTCCATCCTATCTCTATTGGTGAGTACTTTTCTATAATTTCCTTTACAATATCCTTACTTCTTCTTTTTATAATACCAGCACATATAGACACCAATTCAATTTGAGAATATTGATTAATTGATTCTAATCTATCAATAATCTCAACCTTACAAGAACCGAATGATATCTCGTCAAGATATTTAGTTACTTCTTCTACATCCATCTTTTCCAATTGATTATTTACTTTTCTTTTAACGGCCCTTAATAATTTTGTAAAAGCATCTTTTTCATCTACTTTTATACTAGTCCCTTGCAGCAATTCACCTAATTGAACTGAGAGCCCCTTTTGCTCTAAATTTTCTTTAAATAACTGCTTTTTCGATACTGTAGTTATACGTTTTTCACTCATTTATAATCAGCTCCTTGAATTTAATAAAATATAAAAAGTCCATTGAAAATAAACCCTTTCAATGAACTCCCTCTGATACCTTTTGGAGTGATAATTTTTACAGAGACGTTTTCCTCATTTGAGGTAAACACCTTGTAAATTCCATGTATTTTGATATTAGTTCCACGGTAAATGATCGTTTGGAACAACATCTCCTCCAAAAGAGTCATTAGAAGGTGTAGAATCTCTTTGTTCACTTCCACTTCTATTGCTCTTGGTATCTAAAAATTGTACACTCTCAGCATTACATTCTATGACGGGTACGCGCTTTCCATCTGACCCTTCATATAACCGGGATTGCATACGGCCTGTAACACCTACTTGGCTACCTTTTTTTAAATAGTTTGCACAGTTTTCAGCTTGTTTTTTCCATACAACCACTGGAATGAAATCAGCTTCTCTTTTCCCTTGTTCATTCGTATAAGTCCGATTAACAGCGATCGTAAAATTTGCTACAGCTACTCCATTTGGAGTGTGCCTCAATTCTATATCTTTTGTTAGCCTTCCAATATAATTTGCATTATTCATAATAAATTTCCACCTTTCTATTGTTAATATTCAATACTTAAGCAATATCAAAGAAATACTCCATCAACCATTCTTTTGTTTTTTGAAGGTTCTGTTTCATGGTTCTACATATCTCATGGTTTGCACCAATACGATACATATTTTCTCCTCTGAACTTCCAATATAACGTTTCCCCATGCCTTTCTTGAGCACATTGTACAAACGCTAGTGCTCTTTCAAGAGCTCTTTTGTCATTCCTAGTACGACAATCAAAATATTCTACTTTACCTGTACTCGGAATCCTTAGTTCAACAAATTTCCTTCTCTTTGCTACACCTTCTCCTTTGATTTGTACATCCATGCTAGTTAATAACATGAAACAACACCGTCCTTTACCTGAAATTGATTTTTAGTCGATTTTTTCTCTTCTAAACACAAAAAAGCGACCTCCAGGTAATCGAGATTCATAGAACGATAGAACACGACTCACAAACAAAATGTCATGTTCTATCATCAGAATTCGATCCCAGAGATCGCTATTTGATTAATAATCAAACCCGCTAACCATTTAGGTTGCTATTCAAAAGTTCAAAAGGAAAAAATCTATGAGAATATTTTACCATAAAAATAGAACACCCTCAATAGAGCAAATCAACAATAAATGGAAATAATATATTCAGCTCTTTGCCAGATAAATATTATCGGAATAATTAAAGAAGCTAATTAATCTTTTCCAAAGCTTCTTCATACTCCACAGCAGTGTAATGCCAATAATCATAACCTACCATTTACTAATCAAATGATATATAACTAAATCCTATTATTTTGAGCTGCAATCATTCTTTTCTCATGGAGAAATTCCATAGATTGCTGTTCTATATCCAGCGGCATCACGACAAAGGACAATTGAATATCGACTAACCTCTTAAATTTATCCAAATCCTTTTTTGTAATCGTCCCTTTTTGAATAAAACGATCAACTATCCTATTTTTAAGACGTCCATATGCCAACAACCAATCTAGCCCAAAGTGATCTACGGTAGAATCTATATCGTATATAGGATCATTGTTCTTGAGCCTTAGAGATCCATATTCATTGCGATATACCAGCTTCTTATCTTTCTTCTTTCGTTCGGTATACCAGATTAATTCAGGACATTTTTCCATTTTTTGTTTAATTAATTCGTATTGAACTTCCACAGATTTATAAATACGATTCAAGTATGAAAAATTCCTAGCCATCTGTTCTACTCCAAATCCATTCACATGAAAGTTTAGGTCTGGTAACTTTCCCTTCTTATTTAACGAAGGAACCACAAAACGAGGAATATACTTAACGAAACCTTCAACCTTTTCTAACATCCCAGCTTTTTTTAACTTCTGGTAGTCTAATTTGACAGTAGGTATGAAAAGACCAATGTCATGGAGATATTCATTTAAAGCACTTTGATCGACCTCATATACACCTCTACTTACAAATTTTGCGACTACATTTATCTCTGGGTACTCATATTTCTTTATTTCTCCTGATTCAAGTTCTTTTTTCATACTGCTCTTAACAATTTTAAGTTTCTTTTCCGTTTGAGAAAGAAGCGGGTATTTCCCGCTCCGATAAAAATTTTCAAATAATTCTCTTGCAGTAAGTAGAAATTCAATGTTCAATTGTTCTGTATATTTCATAGCTGCTTGTCCTCCTTGAAATTGATTTTTAGTAATTCTTTTTGGGAAGTTGATGAAAAGGTAACCAAAGTAATATCTGCTTGGCAGTATTAGGGTCTAACCTTTCAATCAAGCTGAAGGCTTTATAGCAATCCTTCTCTATTTCTTGATCATTCTTCCCTTCATGGTCCATGAGAAGCAATAACTTCTTGTATATATGGTTGCTTTGTACTTTATGAATAATATTCATATAGAGGTCACACTCTGCTGTTTTTGAAAGTCTTGTTTATCAGTAGTCATATTATTTTCTTCTTTAGTCATTGACAATATTTTGATATCTTCATCTCTTGCCAACATACATAAACTTTTGGCATGTATTTGGTCTACTGCATAAACTCTCATATTACGCTTACTAGATTTCGTAAGATAATCTACCGAATAGATATATTTTGGAGGATAAGATTGTCCTTCAAAATACTCTTGCTCTTTCGGTATGTAAGACACAACATTTATAGTTTTGACATAAACAGGTGGAGTATAATCATTCTCTATGACAATAATCCAGGCAGGTTGCCCAAGCATAATTGTAAAAGGAAATACTTTACCCTCAGCAATAACCTCACCATTTCTAATGACGTATCCTTCTTTAAGCAGAATCTGATCATCTCCAGCTACAAAGGACATCGTATTTTTAATTTCGATCATATAGCATTCTCCTTTTCTTCCAAAATTGAAAAAAGATCAAACTGTTTAGGAAAAATGTCATTCCTAATTCGTTCAATCTCTTTTAGACATTCTATTAATTTTAATTTTTTGTTATGTGGTGAACGCATTTGAAAGTTCATGGTAGTAGGGATTACAATTATTCCTACTGAACCACACTTAAAAATTCCTCTGGTATCAATTGTCTGAATTGTATCCGTTTTTATCAGCTCCACAATCCATTCTCTTTGACTCCGTTCACCTAATGAAGTTTCATACTCTATCCCTTTCACATCTGGCTTAAGTGGCCCAAGAGCCATGTCAAACAAGAATATTGCTCCATCAATACTCCCTGAAAAAAATATTCTATAACCATGGTTATGAGAATACTCTCCTTGATTACTAAATGGGCAGATTTTAAACTGGTGATCATCTACCTCCCAAACTAACTCTCCTTTCATATCCTTAAAGTGCATACCCTTCAAAAGCTTACAAAGTTGTTTATAAGGCACCTGCAAAAAACAAGTGATTTTAAACATACTATACCTCCCTTGTAGTTTATTCTTTAGATTAATTATCGAAAAATTAGCCAATTAAGGGTTCTTTAAAACGCAAAAAGACCCCTGATTTCATTAGTATCACACTAAAAGTGTGAACCAACGACCTCAGAGGTCTGTAAATACATTGTTAGATAAACCCGCTAACCTTAAAAAAGATTGCTAATAAAAAGATAATAAAAAACTTAAAGTACCTCTTAATTATACGATACTTAGCAATCTCTAACAAGGATTCTTATGATGTATTAAAATTTATTTATATTTACGTAGATTCTTAGTTTTTAGTTCTTTCAAATCGATATCCATTAAAGAATCAACTTTTAAGTAGTTGTTATAATCGTCTTTTTCTAAAATCCACTCACGATATACAAGACCTTGATCTAAGCATTGTAAAATATCTTCATCTTTAACATCTGCTATAGCCCATTCTTTTCCGTGAGATTTTTGTATTTCCGGACTAAAGGATGGAGGCAATATGTCAGGGCTATCTGTAATCCGATGTGCTTCCTTACTTAAGGAACGTACTTCAATCATTTGTTCGTCGTTAAGTACAGTATAACCTACACCGAACAAAAAATAATCTTTATAAATTGGTTCACCCATTTAAACTACTCCTTTTCGTCTAGTAACACTAGTCACCAAAAATATATATTTATATGATATCAAAAACTTTCTGCTATAGTTATCAATATTATCAATTCAGAAAGAAATGGGTTCTTTTGCATTATAAATAAAAAATCAGATAAATTATAATCCTACTGTTATTCTACTACAAAATCGCAAATTTTTGGAGATTAGCTCTTAAGACTTAGTAGAAAGCTGTTAATTAAATACTAAGCTGACTTTTAAGTGCCTAGCACGGATGGTTATCAATTAGGGCTAGGGCAAAACAAAAAGGGCTGTTTCTAGCCCTAATTATCTCAATAATTCAATCAGTATACTCTTTACTGAATATATAACCTTGCTTTTCAATAAAAGATAAATCCAATTTCTAATTTTACTCGACTATAATAATCTCCAGCAGCCCTCATAACTTCTATGTCGAATTCCATCTTGTCACAATCATTTACTTTCATGAACTGTTCTTGTGCTTCTCTTGCTTTACCTATTATTTGAGCCCTTCCATAATGAATTGTATTACAAGGACTACATATACCTATGATGTCAACAAGCTTTTGAATATGGTTTTTTTCGTCAAAATCCCAAACTTCGTGAGCATCCAGTGTTTGGCAAAGCCTCCACTAACTTCTAGCTATACAAGAGGATATCCTGCACGCAATTCACACAGAAAGCCATCACCAAAAATTTATGATCATATTTTGGATCTAAAGATGCTTCTATTAGTTTTGAAGAAAAGTTAAGTAAGTTAAATATTTTTTCACAAAAATCAGAGGAAGAACAAAGAAAAAAGCCAAATGGGAACCTCTATGAATAAAACTTTCAGAGTTATATTAAAGAGACAATTAGTAACATGTAAAGGGAGAACTGTTAGTTCCAAGAAATAATTTACAAACGAAGGGATAAAATGAAAACGTTATATACCATGACATTGCTTTTATGTAGATTAATGTTAACTGGATATGGAACATCAATAACTATGAATAATACGCAAAGCAAAACCTATTAATTTATTAGAAGATAATGAAATTGAAGAAGAAAGAGAAACACAAGATGACGAATTATAGGAATTATATACGATGCTCGATGAGCTTGGCTTGGAATATACGACACCAGACGGAAACGCGTCAATAGTCATTGAAAAGCCTAAAAAGATTGTATCAACCTAAGAAGTAAAGTAAGTTATAGTCCGTAATTAAGAACCTACAGAAACAATAATGACTCAATTAATAAAAATGACGCACTACTATGTTAGAAATGCGTCATCAGTCATCTTTGTTTTAGTTTATTTTTCTATTTACGTAAGTTTCCAATTGCAGCTATCACATTAGGGAAATAAACAATAAACTCCCAAAATGATGGCTTTTTCTTTTATCATACTAAAAAATAACGACTATATTTTATCGATAAAAAGGTATTAAACATTAGTTGAAACAGTGATTGATTCTTGTTTTTTTCTTCGAAACAGATATAAACACAGGCCCAAAGAAATCACGGCATACAAAACTCCAAAAATCCCTCCTGCTAAAATGAGAGTATAATTATCAAGAAATAAACTAAAGAAAAACGGGCCTAAACCAAACCCAATATTAAATGTTGCGTTTAGAATTCCAAAAATAATTCCTTTTTTGTTTGAAGGTGTAAATTCATTTACTTTTGAATTCAAGTTAGCTATATGTGTAAGTTCTCCAGTTGTAAAGATAATTATTAGAATTATACATAACCATATACTTGGATAAGAAGGTAAGATACTCAATAAAAAGAAAAAACACGCAAACATAAATGCTGTAACACTCATTTGACTTATAAATCTCCATTTACTAACATGTTTTATTACAAACATTTGAAAAAAAACGATTAATAATGAGTTAAATGCAAACAAATAACCGATGGTTATAGGTGACAGTTTAACAAAATCTACAAATATAGCTCCTAGAAGTTCATTATAGACACCATATGATAAAACAAGAACAATGTTTAAAAGAAAAACACCTGTAAGCAATGGAATATAATTAGGTTTTTCTTCCTCAATATCTTCTGTGTTTGATTCCGTGCTTATTTTAGCTCTTCTGATATCATCTTTCAGGTAAGGGTTGAAAGTTGCAATAAGAGAAAAACACAATAATAAAACACCTGTGAAGATATAAATAAATACTGAATTATATGTAACAAGTACACCACCTAGCACTGCTCCGATACCCACAGAAATATTTTGGTTAATATGAAACAGAGCAAAAGGTGTTGTGGGATCTGTTTTGTCAATTGTATCGCCAATTAACGCAGCAAAAACTCCACGGAATAATGAATGAGCAAATCCAAGGATGATATAAATAGCAAAAAATTGGATCAATGAGGTTACAAACGGAAGCAATAAATAAGATAGACTTGTAACAAAAAGTCCAATTAACATTAAAGGTTTTCTGCCAAAGCGATCAGAAAGTGCACCACCAATTAGCCCTCCAAAAGTTCGAGCAATAAAATAAAGCAAAATACTTCCAGTGATTTCACTATAATTAACATTTAGACGTATTTTCATATCAAGTACTAGAAAAGGAATAATTGCACCACGTGAAAGTCCAAATAAAAAATCAAGTAAGATAATGCGCTTATGAACTGGCTTCAACTTTAAAAGCTGTTTCAAGAGCATAATGAACATCTCCATTCTTAATTTAGGATGGAGCAAATTATTTATTATCAAAAATTTAAGTGTAAAGACTTATCCTTATCTCCATCCACTTCAGTTTTGTTCTTATTTCAAACACTTTCTATATGAGATTAATTTATATACTCTAAGTCAAGACATATCCAAATATCTTGAATAGTTTCCAATCTTTTGTGGCACTTGTTATAAGTGCCACAAATTCTTATAAATACATACCATCGTATTAAATCTGAGATTTTAATATATTCTCTAATAAATCCATATTTTGTAATGAAGATTGGTTCTCACTATAAACTACATAGATATGTCGGCTTAATGAGTCCGTTACTGCTTTAATCTCATGGCCGTGTTGAATTAATATACCAATTTCATAAAGATATATTTCCTGGTTATCAGAAAATTTTATTCCCTGTTCTTTACGGACAAAACCTTGGTATTCAGGATGAGATGGCCAGTACACTATAGGGTTTTCAGGGTCATATGGTCTTTCAAATTTAGATCCAATCTCTAATGTTAAGTATTTTTGAAAAACCTTTTTTTTAGGTGTATCGATATTATCTACATTTTCTCCCAATGCAACTTGCACATATAAATCATATGGATTAACTGCACCGGCATAAAGGTATAAGTCCATTATTCTGTCCCCTGGATTTCTTACGCTCCACTCCATAATTTTTGGGATACCTTGGTGATTAACTTTAAACTCTAGGTGAACAATAGCATTTTTAATTTTTGATTCTCTAATAACGAATTCGTTCATTTTTTCTACTTCATTCATTAATTCCTCAGGTAAATTAGTGAAATGAACTTCATGTCCAACTTCTACAGGAAATTCAATCCCGTTTGAGCTTAATGTTTCTTTTTTAGTAATTGAGGAATAAACAATAGTTCCATTTTGAACCCAACTTTCAATAGAATATTCCTGACCATCAATTCTATCTTCTAAAAGGTAAATTTGACTAGTATCTTCCAAATCGATAGAGTTTAAAACTTCTTGCCCTTGCTCTTTGTTTGACCAAATAACAACATTTACAGACCCATATTTATCAATAGGTTTAATTACTCCACTCTTAGGTAGTTCAGTGGTTTTTAGTTGGGAAATAGAAAGCTTCTGAGAATGTACCCCCCATGGAGTTTCTTTTACAAGCTCCCGTTGTTTTTCTTTATTTCTAGAAATTACTGCAGCCTGTAAGCCAACTGACGGTACATTAAAATAATTAGCTAAAATTGCGGAATCAATTACCCATCTTTCATCCATAGCAACCAAACCTGTAATCTTGTAAGCTTTCAAGCAATCCTCTAATTCTAGGAACAATGACTCCATAGAGAATTCATTCTGGGGTATGCAAATATACTGATCAACTAACCTTGTAAAATGATCAACATTTCCCTCTTTATATGACATTAGTTGTTTATATTTTTCATGTTTGTTATCAAGAATAATAACTGCGAGCCCTCTTTTATGAATAGCTCTCACATAGCCCTCTGCAAACTCTGTAAATCCACCAACAATAAGAACTGCCTTCTCCACACCAACCCCACACTTTCATTTCAACATATTTATTACCCAACAATAAATCGAAATTTATCAATTGCACTGACAACACTTTTTTCTAATTCCACAAAATCAAACTTTGTGTTTTTAAAGACAATATGTCCATTAGATCTACTGCTTTTTGGTGCTCTTAATGCTTTTTCACCGACGTCATCATAAATTTGATGTTCTCTATACAATGGATCCAAAACAACCGTAGATTCACCAGTTATAGCTGTGATATTACCTTCCATTGGTGCCCAAAGACAATGAGTTATCGTAGGCTTAGGGTTATTTAATTTTATATCAGGGGTATTTCCACAAGAAATATCAATTAAGACTTCGATAAAATCATTACCCGTAGACTGTAGAACTGATCTATAGATAGGTCCTCCACCTAATCTTGCTCCGAATTCTAACAATATTAAATCATCTTTAAAAGTTCTAAATTCAGTGTGGAGTACATAACACCCTTCCCCTAATTCTTCATGTATTCTGGAGACGTATGATTCTGCTTTTTCTTTTAAACTTTCAGGTATCCTACTTGGTGTTGACCATATATACTCTTCAAAATACGGTCCATTACTTGGAATAGGTTTGTCATGAATGGCTAATATTACTGTTTTCCCATTATAATAAATACTCTCCACACTTATTTCCCCTACTCCATAAGGAAACATTGTGTCAAATTGGGTTTCACCACCAATGATTTCTTCTGCAATAAAAGGGATGTTACCTTCTGGGGTTAATTTTTTTTCAAATAACGAATCTTTCCTATAAATATCTATCGCTAGTTCCCTTAATTCACCTATCTCAGTTGTTAGGTCTTCTAAAGATGAAAATCGTTTTACTAAAGTAGATCCTCCACCGATAACTGGTTTAACAATAATAGGGAACTCCAGATCATTACATGCTTTTTCTAAATTGTCAATTATAATCGAGAAATTAGGAATTGGTATAGAAAGTTCATTACATAACTTCCTCATAAGGTATTTATCCCTTGCAATATCGACTACACGTTCACTAGGACCAATTAAATTCCAATAATTAGACAATAAACTATGTAAAGGTACACATGCTTCAGAAAGGTTGACAATACCATCTGGTTTCTTAATATTTTGAATTTTATTAACGATCTCGTTAAAATCCTTATACACATCTTTCATAGAAATAGTAATAAGGTGATCCACATATCTTCTCTGCCAATTTTTCTCATGTGAATGATCCATGATAAGTGTAATTTCAAATTTATTTCTTAAAGAATTTATTTTTCTCAAATGTGCTAACCGACTCGGATTATGTGAGTATAAAAAAAGAATATGTTTCTTATGCATCTTGCAAAATGTCACCTCTTATTCATATCATGATGCATGCATTATATTTTCTGAATGCAAGCATGCCTTTATTTTCTCAATTCCTTTAATAATGTCTGGCATGGAACAAGCATATGAAAATCTTACAAAATGCTCCTTACCAAATGCAATTCCTGGTGTCACAGCTACATGAGCGTGATCCAAAAGGAACTTACTAAAATCTAGTGAATCCATTTTAAATTCTTCTATATTTACAAACAAATAGAACGCTCCTGCTGGTTTCGGAGGTAGCTTAAAGCCAGGTATTTTTGACAGTTCAGAATACATGTAGTCCCTTCTGATAGTTAACTCTTCTTTCATTTCATATAAAAAAGTATTGGCTTTGGTTAGGGCAGTGATTGATGCTGCTTGAGCAATACTGTTAGCATTGGATGCATTATGCCCCTGAACAATACCAGCATATCTTGCAATATCTTTCGGCGCTGCCATATAGCCTATCCTCCAGCCAGTCATTGCATGCCCTTTTGACATACTATTGATAATAATTGTCCGTTGCTTAACCTCTTCTGATATAGTAGCTATAGAAATAGTCTCTCTTTCATAAAGTATTCCTTCATAAACCTCATCAGAGATAACGTGAAAATCATACTTACACGCTAGTTCCCCTATCTTCTTTAATTCATATGGTTCAATAACAGCTCCAGTTGGATTATTTGGATTATTTAGAATAATTGCTTTAGTTTTTGGGGTAACCATTTTTTCAATTTCTGTAGATCTTAACATAAATCCATCTTCAATACTTGATTCTACAAAAACAGGTATTCCACCAGCTAATCTAACCATTTCCGTATAACTAACCCAGTAAGGAAGAGGAATTATCACTTCATCCCCTGGATTAATAATGGTTTGGATCACATTATACAAAGCGTGCTTAGCTCCATTAGATATAACAATTTGATCAATTTCATAATTTAGATGATTTTCCCGCTCTAATTTATTTCTAATGGCTTCCTTTAAAGTTTTTATACCTGTTACTGGGGTGTATCGTGTTAAATTATTGTCGATTGCATCTTTAGCAGCATCTTTAATTTTTTGAGGTGTATGGCAATCTAACTCTCCAGCTCCAAAGGAAACAATGTCTTTACCTCCTTCGCGCAGTTGATTTACTCTCTCTAGGATCTCAGATGTAACAGACGATCTAATTTGTAAAACACGTTCTGATAAACCCAACCAAACCACCTCCCTGGATAATGTCTTTAAGCTTATATTTGGTTTAGGTTCTTCTTTTATGTAGATTCTCCCTTAATAAATCCGTTCAAAAAATAGGTAATTATATAAATATCTTGGACACAAAAATGTGCGTTTTTGTTCCAAGATATTTAATCAAATACCACCAAAGAGATTAGACAATTAATCAAGGTTTCACTACTGTCCACCTCTATTAAACAAAGCGAAATTATATTCTTTTACCAGATTTTTATCTTATTTAAATAAATCTGAGCTTGTCCCGTCGTTTAGTATAGTCTTTACTCTCCAACAAGATGGATCTGAAGCAACTAAACACTCATACTCGGAGTAACCATGTGTTTTTAGAGTTTGGTATACGGTTCCTCTACATCCTCCGTAGCACTCTCGGGTTTTAAATAACTCACAATCAGAACAATCACCCTCAATATATGTCTCAAGGTTACGTACTATATTAAGATTTTTATCTTTAAGAATATCTTTAAGGGATTTGTCGTTAAGGTTACCAAGTATAGTTTCAACTCCTGGGCACGGCTTTACTTCTCCATTAGCATGAAGGTCAACTCGGATTAAATTCTGGTAGCATACGCCCGCCACATATGGAGGCTTCGGTGACCAATCTTCATAACCATTTGTAACATCTTGTTTACGAACTTCTTCAAAAAAGTCTGCGATTTGATGTTTAGAAACCTGTAGAAATTGTTGGTTTTTTGCAAACCCTTGATCCTTAATAATTTCAATATGGCTGTAAATGTTCCACGACCGTAATTGAGCAATTAAATCTGGCAGATACGGTAGGTTATTTGCTGCTATAACAGATTCTACTCCAAGACGTGTTTGCCCTTCACTTGGTGATGTATTAAATCCGGCCTCCATTAATCTATAAATTAAGTTCTTTTGATATTCATAGATTTCTTTTTCGTCTCCTAATTTACCAGATAGGACCTTTTGTATACCTACAAACTCCTCGTATTGAGTATCATCTTCTTCAACAAGAGGAACATTAATTTTGGTTAATAACGAAACCCCCAAATCATACAATTTCTTAATTAGTTCATCCGTTAAAAACCCTCCATTTGTCACAAGGGTTACCTGTACCCCATTTGATTGACAGTATTCAAGGATTTCTAAGTAATCTGGAGATGTTGTCGGTTCAAAAGTACCATTAATTGTTACGGCACGAACCCCTTCCTCCATTCCTTGAGCAATCCAACCTTTCATTTTTTCAGCCCAATCTTTATCTTTATAGGGGTTATAATCGTCAACCCCCTCTGGCTTCAAAATACGTGGGCGATCTTTTGCATCTGGATTTCCTACATAACAATAGGGACAAGCCCAGTTACATGTTTCAGGTGTATTAACTTTTACACCAAGACGAAGTAATTTATTTTCAGATGCTACTCTATAGTTCTCATCTACACCCACTTTAAATCCATAGAAAGATGGGATAGGTTTCACACTTACTGCGTTATTCATTTTTTAAAAAGCCTCCACTAGATCATTTTGTTTTCTTAAATTCTATATGTATCATAAAGACATTAACTAGATATACTGCCAATTGGTTTCCCAAATACAATTATCTTCTACCCATTTTGTTATAAGATCCATTCGTGCCACAACTTCTTCTTCTGTTTTACCTTCTACAACTGAAACTGCAATCTTATCAGCACTATTATTAATAGAGTCGTTAATCATACCTATTTCTGCTCTTATTTGGTAATTGACAACCCAATGAAATGGAACTTCTTTAGGAATAGATAATAACTTCCCTTTACGAGGTGGAATTTGCACGAAGCCAAAAATCTTATCGTTTCTCACTAGATTAAGCTCACTAACTAGTCCACACTGTCCTTGAACCCACGCATGATTTAAATTCACACCAAATTTGAATTGTGCTAGTTCATTCATACATCCCCCCCCTGTACGACTCGCTATTTCACAAAGTACTAAGCGGTTATCAGAAGTATGGAATACTTCTGCATGAAACGGAGTTACTTTTGGCATGGGCATACTTGTTATTAGTTCTTGAATGAATTGTTGAAGACGGTTGTATAATGGATTTGACTCAGCAAGCTGTACATTTGAGGCCTGCTTTCCATCATGAAAGGAGAGACAATCATTTACATATCTCCCAGGCCAACTAAATAGAACTTCTCCATCTTGATATAATCCATCTACAGTGTACATGTCGCCTTGAATATACTCTTCAATTTCAAATCCCTGGAATTTTCCATTTTCCAAAAAGATGTTTAGCTCGTTTTGATCTTTGAGAATATAGGTATTTATTGAGCCAGAACCATCAATCGGCTTGATCACAATAGGAAACCCATAATCACTGAGAAAATCATAAATATCAAAAGGTGTCTTAATTCTCCGAAAATTCGGGACTTCAACTACTGCTTGTGCATATTCTTTCATAATAATTTTATCTCGAAATGCAGAGGCACTTCGTATACCTTGTCCCTGAACCCCTAATTTTTCTCTTAACCTTGCAGTGCGATTAATATCGTATTCTGATGTAACCACTATACTAGAAAAGTTATAGGACTTACTTAATTCAATAGCCCGAAATTCAACTTGAGCATTATTATCAAAGTTGTTAAATCCCTCGACATATGCATACCCTTTATCGTAGGTATCTATTTGTTCATTTGCAGTTAAAAGAATTAGTTCTTCTTGGGAATCTTTTAATAGTTCAGAAAACGGTATCTTTTCATTAGAAAATCGATTAATTAGCAAGATAGCCATTATATGCGCGAAAATATCTCTCGCTTCCCCCCTTATATTAAAAGCTTCTACTTCAAGGTGTTTTCTTTTCCTAATACTATTTATTTGTTAAACAATTCGATCATGTTTTTATATTGTTAACTAGTCATTTATACAAATGGTGATAAGCTTTATTTCAAAATTGTCCATCAACAAACTTCTTAACATTTTCCTTTACAGAATGAATCTCTGAATAGTTCTCACCTTTAAATATTATCCTTCCTGATCTATCAAAAGATGAGCTGTATACACTAGCTTTTTCTTTTTCTGCGATTTTCCAGTCTACTATGTTATTTGAATATACATTTTGAAATTCCTCAAACCCACTCTCATCGTTTATGTTATCGATAAATTGAATAGAAGAATATTCTATCAAATCATTAGGGATGGAGACTTCATTTCCTGCTAATATGTCAATTAAAGCAAGATATGGATTGAAGCCATATGATATGTCTATCAAGTTAAAAATATAATCACCTGCAGGTCTCCCAGCACATTCTATTACCCTCGGACCATTCTCATTTATAATCCATTCTATATGCATAACACCATTTTCAAAACCGAGTGTTGATACTAATTTGTTTATATTAAATAGTAATTCTTCCTTACTCTTATCTGGTTGTGAAGATGGAACAATATGCCCCAGTTCAACAGAGTACCTTCCACTTGATACAAGTTTATCTGTGTAATTAACGAATAGAATTTCCCCATTTTGCACAAATACTTCTGTACTTATTTCCTCTCCAAATATACATTCCTCAATTATGTAATTAGTAGACATTTCCCGGTTTGCACGATGAATTCCCTCATCTGTTGATAATACTTCTTCCCAAGAACTCTCTATTTCTGAATTGTTAGTTATTTTAACAACACCTAAGCTCCCTTGTTTATTAGATGGCTTTAATACTATAGGTGCTCCACTAAACAACTTTCTAATCTCTTCAGAATTTTTTACTTTTTTGTACCAAGGTTGTGGAATTCCATGTTTTTCACAGTGATTTCTGAATAATAATTTGTCATTAAGAATTTCTTCTTTCTTTATACCTGAATTCTTAAGACCAATCTCACGAGCTAACCTTGTTGCAGCTGGTGTTCCATATTCTAATCCTGGAACTACAGCTTTAAATTCAACATTATTCTTAGTCATATATTCTTTTACAACATCGATATAGTTATTACATTGTTGGTACTCAGCTAATATGATCTCATCCAAATGTTCAAACTTCTTTTCTCCAAGATTTTTTCCGTTATATAAATCTGGTTCTTCAAGAACTGTTATTTTGATATTCACATTTTCCTTAGATAACAAATTAAAAAAATTAATGTTAAATCCTATCATTAATATATTCATTTATCCCCTACGTCCTTTTCATCAATTAGTGTTTAAGTTTGTGTGGTATTTATATTTGGTTTTGTCATACTGTTATTAAGTGCTCTTATTGGGGCAAGTTTTCACTTTCTAGGTAAGTTAAGAGCGTGTTACTAACGGTAAGCTATATCTCTCCCAATTAATAATTCCACCCTTAAGTGACCATATATTTTTGATACCTTTATCATTAAATTCTTTTTGAATATGTTTGCTTATCTTCCCAAATTGACATACAATTACAACATTATATAAGCTGTTCATTTCTTGTATTGTCTTCTTTAAATTGTTTTCTTCAATTAATATGGATCCTTCAATATGACCATCATTAAACAGTTCTTTATCCCGAATGTCTATTATTTTAAAAGAATCATCTTTTTTCAATACGTTTAATTCATGAGGATTAATTTCATAGTCTACATTTTTTACTTTTTTATTATCAACAGTACATTCTTCTACATAAGTGATATGATCTTCTTGGTTGTTACTACATATAGGACAATTGGGGTTTGGTTTTCGTTGTAGAGTTTGAAAGTCACCAGATAATGCATCATAAAATATTAGACGGCTTTCATAGCTTTGACCAATATTTAAAAGAACCTTAATAGTTTCCATTGCTTGAATGGATCCCATTACTCCAACAAGTGGTCCAAATACCCCCGAGTTACTACAAGATGGAGCATTATCTCCTGCCGGTGGGGTTGGATAGAGACACCTATAACAGCCTTTTTTAGGCATATATACTGCTACTTGCCCCTCAGACATAACTACACTTGCATCAACTAAAGGCTTATTCAGCTTGCTACATGTATCGTTCACAAGATACCTAGTAGAAAAATTATCCGATCCGTTGATTACAACATCATAATTTTTAATAATAGAGTTTGCATTTTCTGAAGTTAAATATTCATTGTATGGCTTCAAATTAATATTTGGATTAATTTGTTTTAACCTTTCAGCTGCAGTTATCGCTTTAGATTTTTCTATATCATACGTAGTAAAGATGATTTGTCTTTGTAAATTTGATAGGTCAATGTTATCTCCGTCAATTATACCAATTGAGCCTACACCTGCTCCTGCTAAATAAAGTGCAACAGGTGACCCTAATCCCCCTGCACCTATTAACAAAACAGAACTATTAAGGAGCCTATCTTGCCCTTTAACGCCTACTTCTTTAAGAAGTAATTGACGAGAATAACGGTCTACTTCTTCATCTGTTAATATAGGTCTCTTTATCGTCAAATTACTCATCCTTCTTTTCTTATATTATAATTAATTAAAATCAAGAGTAGCTTAAGCTACTCTTGATAGAATTAATTATCCCACTCGTGGCATATCGATTTCCGTCGCCATGCGCGGCATATCGATTTCCGTTGCCATGCGCGGCATATCGATTTCCGTTGCCATGCGCGGCATATCGATTTCCGTTGCCATGCGCGGCATATCGATTTCCGTTGCCATGCGCGGCATATCGATTTCCGTTGCCATGCGCGGCATATCGATTTCCGTTGCCATGCGCGGCATATCGATTTCCGTCGCCATGCGTGGCATATCAATTTCCGTTGCCATGCGCGGCATATCGATTTCTGTTGCCATGCGTGGCATATCAATTTCTGTTGCAGTACGCGGCATATCAATTTCTGTTGCTGTGCGCATTTCTGAGATTGATATATTTGCTACTGCGTTTTTGAAATCATTTATTGAATATTTCTTCATGATGTTCACCTCCTTTCAAGTGTTAACATTTTCTCTTTTCTCTTCATTTACAATTTCATAAGCTTTTTCTATAGCTTTAATTGCATCTAATCTTTTAATCCTATAATCGAAATTTTCAATCATGTTGAGCAAGCTATTGTATTTTTCTATAGATAGACAGTCTGAAGCAAATTGATAGAACATAGCTAACGTTCGTTCAGTAAAATAAAGCTGTTGGATCTTATGAAACAATTCTTCTGAATCTTTTACATTTAATAAGCCTATTTCTTTTGCCTTTTCTATAATTATTCTAAAATGAACAAGAGGTTCAGACATTGCAGATCCGGTAATTGGATCCATAGACATAGCTACTTCATCATCTGCTATGATTATTTCATCTCGATACATTTCAAAGACCCTTCCGACTCCTATCATCCCAAAACTTCTTAATTCAGTTGCACGAATTGCTCCTAAACTAGATGCACCTATCACCTTGATACCTTGTTTTAATAAATTTAAAATTTCCCTTGGAGAAACTGTTAAAGTATTTAGAAATGCTCCATCTATAAGAACAATTATCTTTGGTCTAATAGAATCGGATGGAAAAACGAAATCTCCACGTTTCGCAGGTGGTAAAATAGTTATATTAGGTGCTATAACTTTGGCCTCTTCCATAGATAGGGAAGGTCCTGTATATACCCAAATATCATTTATTAAGTTCGAGTACTTGTCTTCCTCGTTCACCTAGAACACATCCTTTAATATCAAAGTGATTAAGAACCCAATTTTCTAACTGTGGTATTAAGACCCTAACTACAGGAATACCTATATCACCTTTAGTTAGATCAGCCATAAACACTCTCTGTACTCCAACATCCCATAGTCTGTCTAAAATACAACGGATATCTTCTTCAACAGTTTTATTTTTATAAGAGATGCATTCATTAAATGATTTTACATTCCCTCGATCTGAAGTCATAAAAGATAAATCACTTGGTTTTTGACTCGGTGCTTGTTCAGACATATCTTCCCTAGTACCTTGGAAATCAGTCAATCTAGATTGCGCTGCTTCTGTAATTGCTCTTTCTAAAGCTATTGTGGAATCTGGATGAGTACCCACTCCACCGTGGCAATAATAGTTACCTTCCCAATTCTCTTCTACAAGAGCAGCTGAAAAGGTAGGAATACCTATATTTGAAGTTATATCTCTGATGATCAACCTTACCCCTTCACTCTCTATTTTCTTTGAAATTTCGAGTAGATGTTCTGGGATAGAATTTATATCTAAGATATCGAAACCAGTTGGATCACTTGCAACTAAGGGACTTCCTTCTATAATGCTTGAAAGATTTGGTTTAATCCTTGCTTTTAAAACAGCTAACGTATGGGCATCTCGTTCAATTAATTCATTTAAAGCATGACAAATAGCCTCTTCAATAACATTACCGCTTCCAAGTCCGTTTGTACTTTCAATCCAGATGCCTTTACCGTTTCCTTCCCATGGGATACCAACTAAATTTCCTGGCACATAAATTCTTTCTCCCGAAAAAATTTCAATAGAAGGTACCCAATCAAATTGTTCAATATGTAAGTTTTTTTCCAAATCTATATAACTAGCAACAGAATAGGGATCTAATAGGTGCTTATCTTTTGAAAGCTCATCAAAAGTTCCTGTGATAATTGGTAATTCAACGTTTTCAGCACAGAATCTTTCGATAGTCTCCATCATTGCTCCTACTTTAGCAGCTTCCATCGTAGTACCCTTTCCATTATTTACAGAAATAGCACAACGATCGTCAGGTACAGTCGCGGAAAATACAGGTACGCCTAACCGGTCCAACCCTGTCAAATCTGCAATTCTGGTAATACCAACTTTAGGTACGATATCTTTGATTTTTTCTAGTGTTTCATTAGGTGACATGACCCTATGAGTACCAAAGTTATTGTATTTTCTAGTGTCACCAAATAATATTCCCTTTATATCAGCCATAGTGGATCAACCCCCTGCTACACTTCCAATAAATAGAACTTCATCATTCGGTTCTATCCTAATATTTTGAAATTCACCTTCTACTTTAGAGCCATTTAAGTACACACCAACAAATGCTTTTATGTTATCGTTACCATCAGTGATTTTATTGTACAGTTTAAGATTTTTAACTTTTAATTCAGTCATCACGTTCTGTAAGTTTCCTTCTGATACTTCCCATACTATAGAGGATGACTGTCCAGCAAGAGCTCCTGAAAATTTCACTTTAACATTCATATATATCATCCTTACTTAACTTGATAGATAATCAAATGTTACTTATAGTAACTTTAAATTGATAAGATGTTTTCACCGCATTCTCTCTTTGAAAAGTTTATGTCCAATAACATTTTCTATAATTACTCTCAAAGAATTTTATCTATACAAAGGAACTAAGCCTGTTCATTAAGCGTAAACTCTTTAAGCTTTAATAGACCATGGTAGGATTTCATCTTCTCCAAATGCTTTATTTTCAGTCATTGATGTTGTGAAAACAGATAATAAAATAATTAAGCAACATAAGAAAATTAACTTTTTCATATATTAATACCTCATTTTTTGTTATTATTAGTACTCAAATAGTTACTAATAAAAACATTTTTGCATAATATGTTGCTATTTGTCAATAGTAATTAGTAAATAGTGATATATTTTTCCTATTTAAGTCATTTAATAAAATCACAAATGTTAGTTAGTTTTATAAACCCTCCATGATTCAAGCATTAAGTAATAGTGGCATAATTGTAAGTTATTCGATTTACTTATATAATTACTCTGTTTAGAATAAAAAAGAAAATCATAAAAACACCAGGAACAAAAGGCCTGCTTTCAGTAAACAAAGATAATTTATTCTGCTAGGAATTGTTAGAATGTAAATATGTTTATAAAAAAGTATGTGTATTCAACAAAACTTCTTTATCTTCAACTCCTGGATAATGTTTTGTATATTTGATATAGGATATTAACGGACTGGTTATATAATTTTTCTGGCGGATTTTTCTAGATTTTTACATACGATGAAAGATAAAGAATTAAAGTCAAAGGAGTTTTCGATAATGGACAATCAAAGAATTGGACTAAAGATTAAAGAATTAAGAATATCAAATAATATGACACAAGAAGAGTTAGCAGATGGAATTATAACAAGAGGATTTCTTAGTAGATTAGAGAGAGGATTAGCCATCCCATCAATAGAAACACTAAGTCAAATTGCCCAAAAGCTAAATAGTAGTATTGCTGACTTAATGGATACTGTAGATAATGTAGGTTCAATACCTAACAATAAAATAGATCAGACGAATAACACCACCACTTTAGATTACATAGAATTAAAAATAGAGGAACGAGAATTCAAACATGCAAAAAAACTATTGGATAAATATGAGGAAAGTTATACTACTTCGTATAACCAAATAAATCACGGAAGGTACTTATACTTAAAAGCTTTCCTATTGTGGGAAGAAAGAAATATTAAGCTTGCTCAAAAATTTATAGATGAATCCATAGATATTTTGAAATTTGAAGATAGTGAACTTATCAAAGTATTTAATTTAAAAGGAATAATTTGTTTTCATTTAAACAAACATGAAGAAGCTTTAAATCTATTCATTAAATCATTAAGCTTATCATTTAAATATCCCTCAAATGTAAAGCATAAAATAAATACAAATTTAAATTTAGGTGTACTATATACTCATTTAAAAGAATATACAAGTGCAATATACTATCTAAATGAAGCTGAAAGATTAAATGTTTCATCAGATTTAATGTATAAAGCTTCAGATATTTTTTTAACCTTAGGGGTATGTTTTAAAAGGATTAAAAGGCACAAAAAGTCTGAATTTTTTTATCAAAAAGCTTTAAGTATTTCTAATATAAAAGCTGATTTGAATATAAAAGCTGCTGCTTTAACCAATTTATCTGTCTTAATGAGAGAATTAGAAGACTTAGATTTAGCCCTTACTTATATCAAAGAAGCAATTAGCATCTACAAGAGCGTTGGAAAAGAACAATTAGAAATTTCGGCCTATATAAACTATTTAAAAACTCTAATACTCGTGAACAATTTTGAAGAAATTGAAAAGGTATTCATATATTTGGAAGAAAAATTAAATGTTTTCACAAAACAACAATTAGCCACTTTTTATCATATTAAATTCAATTTTATATTAATAAATAGCAAGAATGAAGAATCGGAAAAAATGAATTATTTCGATAAGTCTTTGCAGTTATACAAAGATCTTAATCTAATAGAAGAACAAATCTCTTTATATAAAGATGCTATTGAGTACTATATTAACAATGATTCGGCAAAAGCTTTACATCTATATAAAAGTCTTTCTATTTTACTCAAATAGAAGTTGTAATTCTAAATTTTGTTAAGTCGTTTATGTAAGTTACTAAGGATAAAATATATAATGTCGATGAAGGAAGTCTAAATATTGAAGATCCCTGAACTACCCCCACTATAACAAGACCGAGAGGTCTTGTTATAGTGGGGGTTTTCTGACCATATATTGATAAAATATGAGTTCTCTAAGTAAATGATTTTACTTTCGCATATTTATCTACCTTATCAAGTGCTAATCGTGTAAATATTATACCGATGAAGGAGAATAATACAATTAAAATTGCCATATTAATTCCTCCTACAGCTTCACCAACAATAATTCCTAGCGCTCCAAATAATTTTCCAATTTGAAATACAAAACCATTAAAGGCCATATAAGCCCCTCTACGACTGTCATCGACAATATCAGCTAGAAGAGACTGTCTGGTAGGAACATACAAGAGCTCCCCTATTGATAAAACAACGACTGCAACGAATAGCCCAATTATGTGGTTAGAAAAAGCAAGAACGGCATAACCAAGACCAAATAACAAAAAGCCAAAATACATAATTGGTTGTTCAGATTTATTTTTGATCCACTTTGATACAAAACTAGTAAGTAAGACAATAATTAGTGTGTTTTCAATTACTAGTAAACTTAAAAGCTTTACTCCGTCTAATGAAAATTGTATATTTCCGAATAATGTGATTGCTTTAGGTATAATTTCCTCTTCCAGTCTGATTGAAATAAAGTTGTTCCTTTGAAATTCAATTGAAAAAATTGCAATGCCACCTAGTGTAAATAGTACAAATGGTATATCTCGTATTACAGTTTTATAACTTTGAATAATAGGTTTTAGCCCGTATAATTTAATATTTTCAAAAGGTTTCTTTTTTGATGAGTATGTTTCTTTTATTAGTACAGTTGTCATCCACAGTGTTATCAAAGATATAATAAAAAGAGTGATTAATAGTTCAAAAAAATAGTTTTTAAACAGGAGACCTCCGATCATTAATCCTAACATTATCGATAAATTCACAGCCCAGTAGTTAACAGAATACATGAATGCTCTAGTTTTTTTTGTACTAACATCTATAAGCATTGCATCTGCTGCTGGGTTTACAACACCTGAAGAAATCCCCATAATCACTAACATTAGAAATGTGATCCATGGTGATGTAATCCAAGGAGAGTTCGCAATAATCATTCCAAGGAATGCAAATACCTTCATCCATTCTCCGATAACCATCATTTTTTTTCTACCGATTGTATCAGCAAAATACCCACCGTAAAGACTTGAGATAAATTGGATGATAATTTGAATCATTAATAAAATCCCTGCATAGGTAGCATTTAACTTTAAAGTAAAATAAATTGCCATAAATGGGAAAATCATCGCACCTATAACTCTACTTAAGAAAGAAGTATAAATTCTAATACGAATATTTGAGTGTAGTTCTTTAAACAAATCCGTGTCTCCTCCTTTGAAAATATAAAAACGCACTAATCCCTCAATAAGGGACGAGTGCGTTATACCCGTGGTTCCACCCAAATTCCCATAAGATAAAAAGATATCTTATGGCTCTGGTGCTATAACGTAGCATAGACGATATTGGATACTTGGATTCCCCAATACAGCTCAAAGGTGGTAAGATACTTTCCTGCGTTAGGAAGATTTCAGAATTTCTTCCCTCTCTGGAAACCGTAAAAAGTAACTCATGTCCTTATCAGCGCTTTTTGAATTTAAAATTATTTTTCATACTACAATAAATTTTCATAAATAGCAACATTTGTTTTTGCTTCTAACATTAGCCTTTCACTATCAATCAATTAAATTCACCAATAGCACCAATACCCTCTTCTTCCCATTTTACGTACCTAACAATGCCCAATTATATACTTGAGAATATCAATCTTGGGAAGTTAATATTTAGATGTTTTTCAAACATATTCAAAGCTAAAAGACCTCTGGAACCTTTAGATACGAATTACTCTAATTCTAATTTAAGGTTCAGAAGGTTGTGATCTGCTTCTTCAGCTGCTTGTAGATCTTATGATACATAGCTATCTTCCTTTAATTCTGATTTATCAATAGTTTTGACAACATCTGATTTAGTGTAGTAAATCGGTTTTCCCCTTTATTAGGGATGGGAGAGTTAATCTGTTGGTATTATGTATTGAATAATTAAATTGAATCCAAAAAGTATTATATGTTATTCAAATTTTGATCAATCAGTATAGAATAAGGTGGTTTTTCGCCAGTTGTACCACCTCCGCAACAAGGATCGTCACTAGCAACAGAAATTCCATTGTTCGAAATTAATATAAGCCCTAACACAGTCAATTTAAAAATATTTTTCATCTTCATTCACCTCTTATATTTATTATTAACATTTTAAACCATATTTTAATATTATGATTTTTCGCTCACTTGCTGTATAGTTTATATACATACATATATCTTTCATATTCTCTATGAATCACCTTTTTATATTAATATATTTATATTGCGAGGAGATTTTGTTGGCAGCTAAAAAAAAGATAATCGGTCTAAGGATTAAAGAGCAGAGAGAAATATTAAATATGACACAAAAACAACTTTGTGAAGGGATATGTTCTCAAGCTCACTTAAGCCGCATTGAACATGGCTCAACCTACCCCACTACATATATAGTTGAGAAAATAGCTAATAGAATAAATGTGGATATTAATCGTTTACTGGGAGATGTTACTTTATATCAGAACCATTACATTGAACAGTTCAATATTGAGGTTCAAAAATCCTTAGCTAAAAGTGATTATGAGGATGTAGCTCTAATTATTAAAAGAGAAGAAAACAACCCTATATTTTTCTCAGGAGAAAATCTTCGAGTTTTTCTACGTTATAAAGCAATTATAATGTATTTTTACTATAAAAATCCTGATGAATCATTGAATATAATAAACAAAGTTCTACTAATAGATCAACCAGAAAACTCTTATAATTATCTAGATATCGAAATCAAAAGTTTAAAGGCAAATATTATTTTCAATCAAGGGGATATTAAGCAATCTATTAATATATATGAAGATATAATGGAATCAATAAAAAATATGGAGAAAATCAATTACGGAAAATTGTATAACCGAATTACATATAATTACTCAAGAATACTATTTGCATTTAAGGACTATAACAAATCACTAACTATCTGCTTAAAAGGTATATCTTATTCAAAAAATATCTTCAGTATGTATTACTTAGATCATCTTTATCATTTAAAAGCTGAAATTCATTGGAAATTGAATGAAAAAAATCTGTGCAAAAGATCATTAAAACTAGCTTATTCATTTGCTGAAGTATTGGATAATGAACAAATCTTATCCAAGGTGAAAAAATCATTAGATAATTTTTTTAATAATAATTAAACTTTATAGAACGTAAATGAAATGAATTTGAAAGAACTTGAGAAAAAATTAGAAGCGTAAAACTAGAACGGTTATGAAAAAAAGTACGATGTCATAATACTCTGCTTTAGTAATTTTAAATTTAAAAACCTCGTTTTCTCAAAGGTTATTGCTTTAATGAATTTTCTGATAGTATCATCATATATACCGATATTTAGACAAATATTAAATTGAAACTAATAAGGATATTAAACGTCTAATATAAAAAAGAGGGAAATATGAGGAAATTAGTTTTTTATTTAGCCATTACAGTTTTCACAGCACTATTGTTAGAGGGCTGTTCTGATAATCAAAATGCGAAAAATCAAAGCGAAATAGATGGTTATATTGAAGCAAGAGAATCCGCTTGGAATTTCGTTAAAGAAAAAGGCTGGTATGATACGGCAAAAGATAATTGGCAGAGTGCCGGAGTAACAAAAGTCGTTGTTAATAATAACTATGAGTTATTAGATAAAACTTATGAGGGAAAAGAAGTGTTATCTGTTTCCTTTGAAGATAAAGAGAATAGCATAGTTGGTGCACCTTTAATATTAATCGAACCGTATACAAATAAGGTGATTGGTTATATGCCAAGTGAATAGGGAATGGAATAGATCTCTTAATGGAGGTCTTTTCTTATGCACTTATCAACATCTCCAGAGTTAAATAATTCAATGTTTGACACACTGAAATGAGTATTTGTTCTACTCGTTTTATTTCTCCTGTATTTCATTAAGATTTTTTAATCACATTTTTTGACCAAGACACCAATAACAAAATACATTTTAATACTCGCTGCACTTTGTCTAACATCTTTCCCTCTGTTTTTGTCATTTCATATAACCTACCTTTTGCATTAATTACATTTATTTAATTTCGATCGATCGAACAAACATTCAGTTTTCTGATGCAAAAAAATCCTCCACTCCGAAGAGAAGAGGCTACGTGAGGTTATGTAAATATGAGTATTTCATGTTTGCAGACTATTTCTACCCAATGTAACTATGAAGATGAGGCTTTATGTACACTCTCTTCTAAAATATGTGCATTTCTAAGGTGATGGTTTAGCCCTGCAAAGACTCCCATCAAAATGATCCAAAAACCTGCAGCAGTGAAAAGAATCGGTACTCCAATAATATCTCCCAATATTCCAGCTATTAGGGTTGATACTGGCATAGTAATGATTGCAAAAGTTCTTACTATCCCCCATACACGACCACGATATTCTTGTGAGACTATAGACATTTGTAAAGTACTTAAATATATTGAACTTATTGATACAAAGAAGGTTTGACCGAACATAAGGAATAATGTTAACGGAACAAAAGTAGAGAATGATATTCCTAATGTACATAATCCTGCTAGAATCCATAATAGCCCAACAATTGATTTTAATTTGAGCTTACGAACAACACTCCCTGTAACTAATCCCCCAGTAATTCCTCCAATTAAACTAACAACATGAATAAATCCAAATACTGATGCGTTTCCATTTAACTGTTGATCTACTAATGCTGGGTATAGAGGAGGCATAAAAGATATAATGTTAATCATTAGGTATAACCATAAAATAGTCTTAATTAATGGAAACAATTTTATATAGTTCCAGCCATCCTTTATATCTGTTATTAGAGAAAAGGTAAATGATTTATCTTTGTTTGAATTAGATTTATAGATTTTATTCTTAGGGATTCTTGCTATTCCGATAAGTAAAGCTACTATCATAAAAGTGACTGCGTCAATAGTAATTGACCAGCCAGCACCGATACCTGCAATTATTACCCCTGCAACAGCATTGCCTAATAATGCAGCAGTTTGCCCAATTGAAGAAAAAATACCATAAGCAGTGGCTAATTGTTCTTTCCCTACAATTTCAGGCATTATCGATGCTTCACATGGAGATAAAAATGTATTTAAAATGTTTAATAAGAGCACGGATACAAGCGCTACCGAAAAAGGCAAGTAACCAAAAACTAATACGATAGTTGCTACACAAAACAACACCAATGAAGCTATTACATTTGTATAGACCATTACTTTTTTTCTATTCATACGATCAGCAACGGTACCTGCTACGAGAGAAAAGATAGCGGTTGACAAATGTGAAAGAGCTCCTATTACAGCGGTTTGAAGAACCGATTGACTTTGAGAATAAACCACCCAAATCACTGCTAAGTCAAAAAAAGCATCCCCAATTATAGAAATAGACTGGCCTGACCATAATAACATTAATGTTCTATTCTTTATTAGGTTTAGATAAATAGACTTCTTCTCTCTTTGAGTGTTATTAATCATTTTTCACCTATATTTATTGGCGTGCTGCTTACATTTTCATTTGGTAGCTTTAAATTTTTTGCTTTTTCCTGCAGTATTAGCTCATCCACTAAAAAATTAAAATTTGAACCTTGATTCAACAACCTATGAAGGAATAAGGCTATACCACTAGAACCTGTTCCAAAGTCGTTATTAATTCTGAACAAATTATCCCCTGGAAACGCTACGCCATCCCCCTTTAATATTTTAAAAGAATTAATACTCTTTGCAATATCATATGCCCTATGTAAATATTTTTCTTCATTAAGGAATTGGTAACAGTCTAATAAAAAATTTCCTATACCCGAAAGCCCATTATATAACCCTGGAAAAAGAGAAAATTTTCTAAACGTATCAGTTTCTATTTGGTTAAGCTGATCCTTATAATATTTACTTTCAGTAACAATAAAATATCTTAGTACAGTTGTTGCTACACCTGCTGTACCAAAAGCCCAATATGGAGAAACTATATTACTATTTGAAACTCTACGTGGGAATGAAGCAATTCCTTCATATTTAATAGAATTGTTCAAGTCAAAATCCAGTGCTTCCTTTCCACAATCCAGATATTTCTGTTCATTAGTAGCCTGATACAAGTATAGAAGGTATAATGCTGTACCACTAGAACCTCTGGAATAGCCTATGTGAGTCTCTCCTTCAGGAGATGGCCAATATATCCCTTTTTCATTTTTAATACCAGTATCAAGTAACCTATCTCCTACCTCTTTGGCCATTTTTATATAAGATGTATCTCTAGTAATCGTCCAAAAGTATAAATTTGCAAGTCCTACACCTGATAGCCCTGTATATATATCAGTAGATTTATTCAATAGTGGATGATTATTAGCTCTTTCCATTACATCTGTTGCATAATCCTTTAAACCAATTATTGATAGCGCCCAAGCAATACCGGATAATCCTACATACAGTCCTTGAGGATATTTTTCACATGTAATTTCTTGTTTTAATACCCAATTAATATGTTGACTTGGTATTTCACCATTAATTAGTTTAAGTGTAACAGCTACTCCTAATGCTCCATTTGAAATAGATAATGAATTGACCATTTTTGCATCAGAAGGATAAAGGCGATCGTTCCGTTTAAGTGTAGCAGTTTCTTCAATAAATCTTGTAGCACCCTGAATTGTTTGAGAAATAATGTTATCAGAAATTCGATCCTTTATATAAAATTTATGGGAAAGGGATACAACAGTCGCCTCAAGTTGAGTTATAACATCCTGTATAGACGGCCGACAACTTGGATCATCATCCATTAAAGACAGTATAATTTCCATAATTTCTTCTGGTAAACCAAACTCGGTAACTAATTCATCTAAGAAATCTTTATGTGCATTTGGTTTAATTCCCAACATATTATTATGAGGAGATAATAAGTTTAAGAATATACAACCTAGACCATAAAAATCATTATATACAGAGATTTCCTTCCCCTCTGTTCCATTACTATCAAAAAAACCCATTGAGTACATTGCATCGTTTTTTTTACTTTTTCCAATTATGAATGACCCATCTAAATCTGGGAACATTACACTGAAATCAGATTTGATAAAGATATTATCTGGGGACCAATCTACTAATATAACATTTTCTTTGTGTAGTTTTTCTAAACCTTTAGCTAAATTAACACATATTTTTATAATATTGTTATAAAAATCTATTAACTGCTTCTCAGTTGGATCAATTAACAAAAACGGGCTATTCGATGCAATATATTCCCTTAAAGTATCCGCCTCAATGTAACCTTCTACTAAGAAAAGATGCTCCCATTCATAAAATAAGGCAATTGGATCTGGTACTACTTTGGTCTCTTTTAATACGTTTAATATATCCCATTCCTTTTCTCGTAGCTTCATTGAGTTAACAAACTCATTATGCATACCTGTATATGGTCGTGCTTCTTTTACTATAACCTTTTTCTTTAATTTATTATCAAAAGCTAAATAAACACCCCCACTATTTGTAAATCTTATGGCTTCCAATACATCAAACCTTCCATCCATTAAACCCGTTTCGTCTTCAGTTTGATTAGAATTATCCAAACTTTCCTCGGTTTCAAACGGATCATTAACCCAAAAGGGTTCAGAATAGTATGGTAATCTTAAATCAGGAGTTTGTTGTCCATCTGGTGCAGATAAATAATCTACAAATGATCCATCATAATCTAATTCTTTGTCAGGTAATATACCCCCGTATCTATAATAAAGTACTTTACAATCCTTGTATCTTTTATCAGATAGGATGTATGGACCATTAAATTCTTTCAGACTTATATATAATTCTTCTATTATTGTTTTAAAAGCAGCTTCATTAATTGGGTATATTGTAATAAATTTCCCTGAAGAACTTCGAGGATAATTCTTATCAGAAGATATACTAATAATAAATTTATCTAGCATAAATTTAAATGATGTATCAAACTTTATACAAATTGGTATGACTTTTCGAAGTACAGATTCATGGTCTAATAAAGATGATGAAATATGAATTTTCCAGCCCTGTTTTGGTAGGGATTGTTTAGGGTTAACAACATGGTAATAAATACTTTGTCTAATTATTTTCCAATCGGATAGTACTTTATCCTTTACTATTGAGATTAAATGATCGTTTGGAATATATCTATCTAATGAATCATAATAATTTTTATCACTAATCAATGAAAAAAAATCTTGTTTCATATGTTCATATGAACGCATGTCCGACAATACTTGAGTTTCATTCCTTTGTGTCATAATATCCTCCTTGTAAACCTCTTATACACAAAAACTTTTTATTTACGCAAGTTATAATCCCTTTTAAAACCAAAGGTATGTGTTATTCATATCCTGAATAAATATTTGTTTATAAAATCGTAGGATAGTATTGAGCAATTTACATAAATATTATAGTTAGAATTATTCAAAGGAAGGGTATCCCCTTCCTTTGAAAATCTTACATAATAATTATCTTACTCTACGCCTACTTTACAACCAATACTGAAAGAACTAGCAAACTTACCGCCTTCTTCTTTTTGCCTTTGGTCCAATTTTTGTAAATTAAGAACATTGTTCATTAAGTAACACCTCTTCCCATCATTTTTGCAAGAATGTAATTCTTGTATTTTTATAATAGTCTAATATTTCCGTAAACAAAAACGCTGTATTTCCTTATTTTGAGATAAATTACTCTATATTTTTTTACATTTTTATTTTTTACTAAATATCTCATAATTTAATATACATATATGTATATTTAATTTTTGATTAGAGTCTAATATCGCCGTTAAGAATGTAATCATTTCTGGTCAAAAAACCCCCACTTCAATCAAAACCTTGAGGTCTAATAAGTGGGGGAGTTCAAAAAAAAGACGAGAAATAAGCTCTCGTCTTTAAGTGTGCCCGGCATGGTTGTAATCTCTAGGGTGAAAGTCCCGAACCGTGAAGGCAGAAGTAACGGTTAGCTTAACGCAAGGGTGTCTGTGGCGACGCAGAATCTGAAGGAAGCGGACGGCAAACTTCCGGTCTGAGGAACATGAACTTCATACAAGGCTAGGTATCATTGGATGAGTTTGCTTAACAAAACAAAGTCCTTTCTGTCAAAGGTGATACCAAGTAAATGAAGCAGATAGGTGGAAGGAAAGATTGCACTCTTACCCGGGGAGGTCTGATGAATACGTGAAGTAAACTTCATAACCTACTTAGTGATAAGTAGCTGAATCATCAGAAGTCAGCAGAGGTCATAGTACGAATCGGTCTAGAACGGTTCGGAAGGACTGAACAATTAAGAGAGAATAGCCCTTGGCATGCAGTATGTCATGATGAACACAGAAAACGCAATACCTCACTTGAGGAAGGAAACGGTGAATCCCGTGGGGGACCTCTTGGAGGGTGGAGGTACAACTGTTATAAGAAGAATAGTTATTCACGGAAGGAAAAATTAACGATGCTTATGAATCAAATCCTATCACGGGAGAATATGCTTCTAGCACTAAAGCGAGTAGAACAAAATAAAGGGAGTCACGGAGTAGATATGATGCCCATACAAATCCTACGAAAGCATATAGCAGAAAACTGGCAATCCTTCCGAGAGGCAATTTTCGAGGGTACCTATGAGCCAATGCCAGTCCGAAGAGTCGAAATCCCGAAACCTGATGGCGGTATTCGATTATTAGGTATTCCAACTGTGACAGATCGTTTGATTCAACAAGCAATCGCCCAAGTATTGTCGAAGATATATGACCCGTTGTTCTCCGAACATAGTTATGGTTTTCGACCAAATCGAAGTGCACATGACGCAATAAGGAAAGAAAAAGGATATATCAAAGAAGGGTATAGATGGGTAGTAGACATGGACTTAGAGAAGTTCTTTGACAAGGTAAATCATGATAAACTCATGAGCATACTAGCGAAAAGAATCAAAGAAAAACCACTTCTAAAACTCATCCGCAAATATCTACAAGCTGGTGTCATGATAAATGGAGTAGTTACGAGTACAGGACAAGGAACACCGCAGGGTGGTCCTCTTAGCCCACTTCTATCGAACATTGTGCTAGATGAACCAGATAAGAAGTTAGAAGCTAGAGGACACAACTTCGTTCGTTACACAGATGACTGTAATATCTATGTAAAATCGAAACGGGCAGGAAACCGGACAATGGCAAGCATTCGACGTTTCATCGAAAAGAAGCTTCGCCTGAAGGTGAATGAGAAGAAGTCAACAGTGGATAGACCATGGAAACGAAAGTTTCTAGGGTTCAGCTTCACAAATTCAATAGATCCGAAAGTCCGTATCGCAAAAGAAAGCTTAAAACGATGGAAGAAGAAAGTACGAGAAATTACTTCAAGAAAGATACCCTAATCGGATCGAGAAATTGAATCAGTATTTAATAGGGTGGTGTGGATATTTCGCGTTGGCAGATACGAAAACCATCTTTAAAGAATTAGATGGGTGGGTTCGGAGAAGACTTCGGATGTGTTTGTGGAAAAACTGGAAGAAACCAAAGACAAAAGTACGCAAACTCGTCAAATTAGGAGTTCCTAAGTGTAAAGCTTATGAGTGGGGGAATAGCCGGAAGGGTTATTGGCGTATCTCGAATAGTCCAATATTACACAGAACCCTTGGCAACACCTATTGGAATTGCCAAGGGTTTAGAAATCTACAAGAACGTTATGAATCCGTACGTCATTTATCTTAATTGAACCGCCGTATACCGAACGGTACGTACTGGTGATGTGAGAGGACGGGAGGTAATCACTCCCTCCTACTCGAGATTGTAGTAAAATCTATGATCAATTTCGTCTCTATCTCTCACACTGTATTTATAGGCAAGTTTTGGAGATAAATGTTCCTAGAATGGCATTTCATCTATATGGTTTTCATACCATTTCTTATATAATTGTATCACTTTCGTTTTTTCTAAATCTGATTCAGATAATGGAGGTAATCGATTGTCTATTCTATATTGATTAATACTATCAAATTTGTTGAACAAGACTTTCTCTCTTTCTCTAGCCAGCTCATCAATATCAGCTTTTGTTTCAGGGTTTACTTTCCTAATCATCATAATGAAATGATCATAAAGCTCTTCCAGTTCTTTAATGTCTTTACCAGTTAACTCTTTTATTCGACTAGCCACGTTTCCGATTGCTAATTTATATAATGGATTGTCATTACTTTCTACTTCATAAGAAACATCAGCATAATTGTTTTCAATAGCTTTTACTATATAACCTGCCACATTGCCTAACGCTTGATTATCCATTCGCATGACATAACGTAGGTTATCCTCTATGTATTTTGGATGGTATTTTTTTATAATTTCTACTGCTTTTTCTCTTCTTACACCCTTAGATACTAAACGACTCAACATAAGTTGTATGTCATAATCAACAGCTTCTTCAGATAAATTCATTTCAATATTGTTCGTATTTTTGTAAATGTAGAAGATGAATGAATCAATTGTTCTACCAATCTTCTTATGTACTTCATATTCAAAACGGATATCCGTTTTCTCACTAATTTCCTTTTTAGCTTTCTCAAGAACGACTGAACGGAAGTTTTTCATGAGCTTTAACTTATCGTCAGGTATCCCTAATAAGGATCTTAACTCTTTTACTTTAATTATCCGTTGATGCCAGGGCTCTCTCTCCTTTAACAGTTCATATATCCTCCAGGAGTATTCAGACCTTAATTGCAAAACGTTATAAAGTTGATACTTAGTATAAGATTTTAAATTTAACAGAAACTGGGCCAAATCCTCAGATAATTTTATTTTGATTTGTCCCTCTTTATATGAGGCACGTTGTACCCAATATATATCATCTATTACAAGTTTATTATTTTCTGTCCTTTGAATTGAAAGTGGCTTATTATTTAAGCCTTGAACTACTTCTCTAATACGCTCATAGAATCCAGTTTCTGATATCCCAAATAAATGAGCCAATTCTTTTGTCTGCAAGGTGTATGTTTTAAAGTCCTTATGTTCAGGCTGAACCAAAGACACCAAAGCATACAATAGTCTTCTTTCATTAATTGATAAGTTCTGTCTCATATTAATTAAAGCATTCGACTGGTTGACCCAATAATATGGTTTAATATCTGCTTCTACCAAATCAGCATCAAATGTAAGTTGCTCCTCATGTATTACTTCTGCATCCACCATTCTCTGCCTCCTTAACAACGTAGGTATAACTACAATATAGTACAAATAATAGTAATAATCCACGTTTAATTACAAAGTTTGATGCCCTCAAACGGAAGAAATCTCTTATGTCTACTTATTCGGTGTAAAGAAAAAATTAAATATTACGTCAACTCATTATATGTCTACCTTAACGGTGCATAAAAACCTTATATTATTAGGGATTTATGGAAATATAACTATATATTTGGTAAATAGGAATGAATGTCTAAAAATATATCCTTTTATATGTCTACATATTCGGTGCAAAAAATTTTTTTTCATAAATAATAGTCTAGCATCGTTTTGATAGACATATAGACTTTCTTATTTTTCCCTTAAAAGACCTCCTCGTCTTTTATTAAGAGATTTATTAGATAAATTTAGTACTAAAATGCTGTTAAATAGCAATAATATTGAGGTTTTAGACATATAGCTACCTAAATGATGTGATTACATTGTTATAGTAACTTTAATATTATTGCTTTAATTTATATGTCTATCAAAACGATGTTAATTTTCATGTGGAATTCAATTTTTTTAATTATTCGTAGGTATATTTTCCAAATAAAAGTATATAATCTAAAGAAATACAAGATAAATAATACAAAACATACTCTTCCACCGAATTTATAGACATAATATCTAGTAATAAATATCCCTATATCGTTTAAGTAGACATATTACATCGAGTTAGTAGACATATCACACTCAATTTGTAGCCATATAATATCGAATTTATAGACTTAATCACCGAAATGATAGACATATCACATCGAATAAGTAGCTATAAACTCCTTCCATCCCTACTCTCCCAAGGGTTATAAATCTAGTAAACAAATAAACATATATAAAACATATATAAACATATATTAACAATATAAACATAAATTCTATTTTTTTGGATATCAAATACAATAATTCTCAAATAAGATTTAAGCACTTACTAGATTAATAAAATCTCAATATTAAAAAAGCCTAATTTCCCAGTAATGAAAAATTAGACGTATTTCTTTCTTGACCGATGTTAAATATATTTCATATAACTTTGTTAACGACCTTATTTTTCCTCATTAACTAGCTATTTAAAATCACTAGGCATTATCGACAATACCCAAAAAAATCCTATTGCAAAGAATCCAATTGAAACAGCAAGAAAAAAGATGGATAGATAAATCAACCATCTTTTTTTAACATCAAATCCAACGTTTAACAGTATCACACCTACGATAAGTATAAAAATGTTTATATGAACTATACCCAATTCTTCATTCCCTCTATTATTTAATCCAATGTAAATATAACGAAAACAGTATAACTATTGTTTATGTATTTTATGACTGAATCATAATATTCCAATCTAATTTTAGGACATTAAGATTCAAATTCAGCTGTTAAAACCCTCTATGATCAACTGTTTATTTTTTACAATATGCTATCTTGCTACCAAATCCACATATTGTTGGCGGACACCTAAAAGGAAGGAAAATCTCCATAGTAAAACATAAACTATGACAAACGAAATTTGAAAGGAAGAATGCGAGGTTCATGAGGTGAACTAGTTAATATGAACCTTCTGTGATTGTTTTGTACCTAGAAATGTTATTTATAGTTGACTTATAGAAGGATGTCTCCTACACATTATACAACTAGACTTTTAAAGCTCATCTGTAATCATAAAAAAATTCATATTATTACCCGTAATTTCAACAGATTTTTCTTTTTTTAATTTGATAATGATATTTTCAAAACTTATATTTGTATTTTGCTGAAGTATTCTTGCTACTTGTAATGTGACTAAGGGGGCAGCAACGGATGTTCCAGATACCATCGTAGCAGGTCGTCCATTCAATCCTTTAACCCATATATCTTTCCCTAAACAGACAAAATCAATTTTCTCACCCACGTTTGAGTTGGTTACTAATTTACCATTTTTATCAACTGCTCCAACAGCGATAACGTCGGAATATTCTGCCGGAAACCTTAACTTATCTACAAAATTGTCATTCCCAGATGAGGCAATAATGGGTACTCCTTCTTGCTTAGCAGTATTAACGGCATCTTCTAATTTGCTATTAGTTGCTAAAGAACCAAGAGAAATATTAATAACGTCTGCACCACTCTGAACAGCAGTTATAATTGCTTGAGCAAGCATTTCTATATCAGTACTTTTAAATTTGGAAGTTACTTTTATAGGCATAATTCTAAATGATGGATCTTTACTAGCGATTAAGGAGGTAACTATTGTACCATGTCCTGTTTCATCATTTGGATATTCATCTATATTAATTAAATTGACTGGTTTTATAATATTATTATGTAGATCTAATCTATTTCTATCTAACCCACTATCTATAACTGCAATAATGATAGGATTGTTAAACTGTAATGTAGAGCCAGTCATAAAAAAACTTAATAGTAAGATAAATAGGTAACATCTATTCATAAATCCTCCTGAAAAAGTAAAAGAGCAAAAGTATTTTTCTTTGCTCTTTTACTCTTTTGTTTTGGATAATTAATCTAAATCCCAAGCATATGCTTTATATCCCGCATTAAACAACGTATCAATTGGTTCATCTTCCTTGTCAGTTGTGTGGTAAGTAACATAAATTTTACCGCTTTCAATTTTTGTAACAACTACAGTATGTCCAATATGAAACTCTCCATCATCGAATGTATCCCAAGATACTATATCACCTAATTCTAAGTCTGATGTAGAATAAATTCTTTTCACATTAGAACTATGATCTCTTAAATGCTCATAGAAGTTATGTGCTCCTCCCCACGTCCAACTTGGAGGATTATTAAAAGAGTCTTCGTAGTACCAGTTATCTACATCATCATAATCATAACCGAAATTATCGTTTCTGATCTGTGACATTCCGCCCCCCTCATAAACAACTTGTGATACAAAGTTGGTGCAGTCATTTTTACCATCATAGTAGTCATAATTCGAGTTTCGCAATTCCGTACCGTTTTTAGTCCAAGTATGAGCATAGTCAATGGCATCGGTTACATTATAACCATTGAAATCTATTAATGATTCAACTGTTTCTTCTTTATCTTTTTTATCTCCTACGCCGTTAAAAACAGTCTCTGCGTCAATTTCATCACTTTTCTTTTTCTGCCCCTTAACTATTAGCTTTCCAATATCATTACCTAATTTTCTTACATCGTTATATATTGGATCTTCTTTAGATAAACTAGTAAATACTTCTAGTTGGACTAATCTAACATAATAATTCAAATTAAAATTAACTGATTTACTAGTAAAATCGATCCCTCTTTCTTCTAATATATTATCTACAGCTTCAATTGTACTAGCGTGCTTTTTTAATAGTTTTTCTGGTATGTAGTCGTAAAAAACTTCATCATTTATTTCCCACGACTCTTTTACTTTTTCTTTAGCTTCTTTAGAAAGAGGTTCTACGTCTGTTGCAAATACATTGTTTACACCTAAATATGATGCAGAAGAAATTCCAAGTCCAAGTGCAAGTGCTATTAAAATACTTTTTTTCTTCACTTCTAACTCCTCCAATACCAATTTATTTTGTAGCCTCATCTATACAACAAAACAAATAATACTATAATATGGAATAAATAACAACTTATTGTTATAAAATTCAATAAATTTACATATTCTTAATGAATTAATTTTAGTTTTTATTATAATATTGGTATATAGTGAAATATTAGGAGGAGTAACCATGAATAAAAGAACTATATTTATAGGGTTATTTAGTTTATTAATTATTATTGGTGGAGTAATGTCTTTCGCAGTAGTACGAAGCGGAATTTATCAAGAGGACAGACCAATTAAACTAACTCTTTCTATTATTAATAGCACAATTTTTGACAAAGAATACATCGAATATAATACTGATCCATTTCTATATGTTGCTAAATTTTCTGATGGTTCATATTCCTCAATAAAAACAGTTATGGAGAATAAAGGATGGCTTTATAAAGATCAGGTAGGATCCGGTTTAGTTTTTGAAAAAGATGGTGAACAAATAACTATAGCAACAAAAAACATCACTAGATTTTACTATATATGGGAAAGTAAGTTTTAGTAGAAATAGTTTACCTTGTCGAAGCTTCATATCAGAATCGTATAATAAACAAAGGATGGCTTATATTGTATAAGAACAAGTATTAACTCTGGAGGATAATAGTTTAAAAGAATGTAAATACTTATTTTAAAATTGTAAAAGCAGCCCCGCTATGAATAGGGCTGTTTTTCATGGAGCCAATCGTGATGTACTTTACTTTATGTCATTGTTATTTTGTCTATTCATTTAAGGATTGGTTCAGTTACTTAGTTTGCTTTTTTACGGAGCTTTTCTCCATTTATTTAGGAGGAGCCGACGTGCTTTGTTCTTCGAAATCTAAGCAAAATATTTGTTGGTTCTTATATTTACAAGGTCTAATTTTAATAGGTTTTCTTGTAACTGTTAGATCATGCTATAGAATTTGATCCTTAATTACTTAGGGATATAGAAACGAATATGTCATAAGTAGAAAAAAACTTATGAAAAATGATAGTCCGATATTAAATTTACTTACCCCTTAAAAGGCAACAGCTTTGAGGAAACTAAATGACACTTGTAATGTTGCATATTACAGAACTACTCGAAATCATTTACAAAAAAAAGAGAATAGGAATTAACCCATTCTCTCTTATAATTAATAATTTCTATGAAATTTTAAAGCTTCATATATGTTTCCTATTATTTCAATTAAATAATTTGCATCACTTTGTACATGTGCTGATATTTCTGGATGCATTGCATGAAATTGAAATAGGTATTCCCCATCTTCAATACGTTCAAAGTTTTCTTGCCATAACTCTGCAATCCAGGTATATTCATAAGTTGACGTTGATACAAGTGTGAATTGTTCCTTTGGAATATCCACTTTACCAATATCTCCACCAAAATTGACTGATCCCCACACATACGCAGCTGGTGTAGATGTTAGTTCTATAATAAACTTTTCACCCGCATAAAACGTATTTACATTCTCATCAAACCCTTGTGATACCCAAACCTCTTTCCAACCATCAGCATGGGTTACTAAAGGGGTGAGTTTTGCTATATCGACATTCACTACTTTTGTTACTGAACCTTTACCACCTCGGTCATCTGTGACCTCTAGATTGACAGTATAATACTCCGTATCTCCTGTAATAGATGGATATTCCTCATTACTCGTTTGAATACTTCCATCGCTGCCTGTCAAAGTCCATGACCAACTTACAATTTCACCATCTATATCATATGAAGAATCTGGATTGAATCTGATTTGTTCTCCTAAAAACGGTGTAAATGGCTCCCAATTGAAATTTGCAACTGGTGGTAAATTAGGCGGTAACGGACCAACTTTAATCGTATGTTCTGCAGGTACTTGAGACCGCAAACCATCATTGTCTGTTACATGAAGGCTAACATCATATTCTCCCTCTAATGCATTAATAACCTTTGGAAAACGCTCTGTTGAAGTCGTTCTTAATCCATTAGGAGCTAAGATCGTCCATTGATATCCAATAACCTCTCCATCAAGATCATAACTAAAAGTAGGGTCGAGCGTAAATGTATCACCCACTACTAAACCTTGGGGTTGCCAACTAAACTCTGCAAATGGTGCCTCTAAACCTTGTATCATTTCCACAATAATCGAGCTACTTCCCGATAAACTTGGCAATGGAAATGGCGGATCATCGAATACTGTTTGAGTGATACGGTAGGTTCCAATACCCGCGAAATCTCTTAAATCGGTAGGTACAGCGCCGGTTATCCATGAATCTATTGTATTTTGATTCTCATCTAGTAATTCAATCTCCCAAGAATAATTAATCAATGGATGTCCATCAGGGTCATAGGAAGAGTCACTGTATGTGAGATATGTTCCTTTTTCTACTGGATTTGGACTCAATGTAAAAATTGATACAGGTGGATTATTATCGTTTATCACTTGAATTGATTTTTCGAATAGATCCGATTGTAAAGATGAACCACTCGTTGGAATATCCCGTACTGTTAACCCAATTACATAAGTACCTTCAGACAAGTTCATATCTGCAAAACTAGTTGGAAATGAGCTAAGAGTTTTTAAAATCGTAGAATTACCTTGCTGCCTAACAGTAATTCTATAGTCTGTCAAAGGATCTCCATCAGGATCATAAGATAAATCTTCAAAATCAAGTTCTTGTGAACGATAAACTACTTCTTGAACGTTGAATTTTGCGACAGGCTTTAAATTACCTGATTTAGTGCTAATTCTCTTTGTAATAGAACCATACGCACCATCGATATCCTTTACCTGTAACGTAACATCATAGTATTTTTCACTTACTAGATTTGTAGGTGGTTGACCATTGTATTGTATACCGTCTAAATAATAACTCCAGTTATACTCTACAATACCTCGATCAGGACGATTAAATTCATGCTCTGGATCGTAACTTGGGCTAGAATCTAATGTTAATCGGTTTGAGCTATCCAAAGTAAAATTAAATTCAGCAATAGGAGGACGGTGAACTGAAACCTTGTATTCTCTCACTATTTCTTCATCAGACCATTTACGATAATTAAAGAAACGGTCATCACCCCACCAAATCGGATCATCCATCGCACGTAATTCAATAGAATACGTTCCTACAGCAGGTAATTGCATTGGATTGTTAATCCATAGTCCACTTTGTGCAATTGGCTCACTTGGTTGATTATCTATAACTCTACCGTTTACGCTTGTATTATCATGTGTAAATTTCCACTCACGCTTAAGTTCAGGATCATTTTCATGATCTTCATAGGTAACAGTATAATCAAGTTGATCACCTAATAGAATCGTATAATACTCACCATCAGCTACTAGTAAGTACTTGTTAATCATGTAATCTTTTATATCTTGAATCTGCTTTTCTAAAGCTGTTGAATCATAAACATCAAACTGTCCTTTTGTAGATCCATTGGCGATGTTTGTATCAACAGTGCTTCTTAAAGAGTTCGGACCAAAATCCCAGAAGTAGATATCATCATTTCTCATCTTATTTCTAAAATTAGTCACCTTTGATGATGAATTGGTCCATGCCCAGTCACGTTTATCAAAGTGTAGATAGTATCTATCAGCATCTGCACGGTATGATGCGTTCGTAAATGACTGTGTAAAGTCTGTAGTATCGACTTGTTCTGTAGAGTTACATCCGTAGTCAGTGTAGCGCTGTATTTCATAGACTTCATGGTGAACTGTTTTCTTTAATCTGTACGTATATTCAGTATGACTATACTCTCTGACCGTTCTTTCCCAGCGCGCCCATTCTCTACCAGTTTCAGAATCAATTCCACCATCTAGGAAACTCCATCCTGATCCAGACGGTCTACCTCCCGAAGTTTGCCTTGTCTCTGTTCTTTCGTCGTAAAAATCTCGTGAAGATGAACTTGTAATCGACCAGCCACTAGGAGGACGATAACTAGAATTGGTCGTTGTGACGGTATTATAATCATAGGTTGTCCAACGAGTCCAACCCCAAACTGGGACATCACGTCTACATACACCATCAGAGTCGGCTACTTGGTAGTAACTATTATCAATAGTGATATCACTATTAATCCCCTTTGTAATTAAATCTACTTCGAGATTAGCAGCAATCGAAGTTAGTTTGTTTTTTTCTGTCGTATCATATGTGAAAAAATAATGGTCGTAGTTTCCACCTCCACTTACACGTCCAGTTTGATGTTGACGTGTGGCTGTATCTACACCACTGAAGTTGATCGTTACATCAACAACACTGTGTCGCTGTACACCAAAGTCAACGGTTGGAGGTGCATTATCAACCTCGATAGCCACATCAGATTCAGGGATATTGAAGTTTTCGTCTAAAAGATAGTCTTCAATGTTCCCTTGAGGATTAATAGGCTCGGTAAGGTCTGTCCTGTAATGCTCATCTTGAATAAATTCATATAGAGATTGCTGGCCAAAACCTTCTACAACATCAAGGGAAAAGCGATAATTACCTACTTTATCGGTTTCATATGTGATGTTTTCTTTGTTTTCATTTGATAAGATTTCTTTTGGCGTATCATATCTTGTACCAAAAACACCATCATTATTAGAATCAAATTCAACTGACCAAATACGTTGTTTAATGTAGTCATCATCCATAGATAGACTATTATCTGTAAGGGTTATTGTTGCTTTTTTAGTTGTACCATCACGAAGGTATTTTTTCTTATCAACAGTAAATTGCGCTATAGGCTTTTCGTCTGGATCAACGATGACTTTCTTTGTTACAGGCTTAGAAGTTTCATTCAACTCATTTGTGACAGTTACAGTGATCTCATATTCTCCGGCTTCTCTCACAAGAAATTCAAGGTTTGATCTATCACTGTTTTGACGAATCATAATACCTGCAGGATCAATTCCAGATGTGACAGGACGAATATCGTAGGTTGTCCTGGAGTAATCAATCGGAATTAAATCTGATGAAGGTGAGGCTGCATCCGAAAGAGTTGCATCAACGACAATCGTTCGATTCTCTTTTCCAGCATCATTAATCTGATTATTATCTCTATCAAAGCTATAAATCTGAAAATCAGCTGTAGGTGTTGTCGGTAATACTCTAAAGTCTTGTTGTTCAAAGTCGGTTTCTCCATCGTTATCTGTCACTGTCAATCCTAACCTATGAAGCTCAGGCTCTGTTACTCTCGTAAAAGTAAGAGGGATAGATGTTCTACCGCTATCAAGCGTCCAGTCACTACTTACAATCTCACCATCAATATCATATGAATTGTTCTGAGGTACTACCTCTTCAATCCAAAAATACTCTTCTTCAATAAAAAATGATGCTACAGGTGGAGTTCCTGGTTTGCCCGCTTCGATAATCTTTGTAACCGTATCCGACTTGCCGTTTGCATCAGTACACGTCAACTTTGCAGTATTAGAGCCATAGTTTTCCAATGTCATACGTGTAGTTCTATCATTACCACCTACACTCCAATTCCATTCAACAATCTCTACGTCATTAGGATGAGTACAAGCTTCAATTAGAGTAACTGTATCACCTTGTTTTAGATCGTCAGAAGGTGTCCAAGTAAAATCTGCGTTTGGTCCATCAATATCAGGAATATCACCGTCTGTTATAAATGTATTTGCTTCATCACTCGAATTATCGGGTACAGAGTTATCGATTAGTGTAACTCTAGCTCTCCCTACATAATTTTGAATGAATTGATTATCAACCATGCCATCTACAATTCTGTTCTTAGGGATTGTAAAATCAAATGTTGTTTGACTAGTAAATGACTTGTCACTATTTGTTTTTACTTTTGGAGTTGTTACTTCTTCTTCTCGAACGAGGAACTCCCACCCCTTAATCCGATTACTATCAGATATTCCGTGTAATTGTCCATGTACAGTTACTTTCACTTTCACGTCTTTATCTTCAAAACGGACCGTTGAAGGGTCTACTGATACAGTAGTAGTTGTATAACGTTCGGTATCTGGTTCAACTACTAGAGTTATAGTAGTGTTTGCACGAGTTTGGTCTTTTTCTCCCCATATCGCTTCAATACGAAAATCCGCTTCAAGATTAATCGTATGTGTTCCTACTGAATACATATCTCGAGTCAGCTTAAAACTACCATCTTTAGTAGAGAATTTACTTCCACTTGTAGTCACATAATCACTTGAACCTAACTGATCAATATGTTTTTCAAAGTTGAACCCAGCCTTCAATGATCTGATATCAGCATGGCGAAAGTGTAACCCTTCACCGTCTGAGGTGGCTTTTGCCGTATAGTTTACAGTAACATCATCTTCACCTGCTGCAATTTTGTATTCCGTTTTGTCTGTAGTAATGTCGCCTTCAAGAACAGGTCTTGATGATAGCGGTGGCACCACAAAGTCCGCATACCAGGTTCGACCACCTGCATTGTTTTGAGTAAATATATTCCCTTCAGATCTCCATGTAGGGGCAAGTGATACTTTTCCGTATTTCTTACCACCTAAAGATGAGATTGTGAGGTTTGTAGCACCATGACCTTCTAATTTGCTTGAAAGAATATGGTTTTCTTGAGAAGAACTTAAATTTTCCCAACTAACTCCTAGTGAATCTACAATAAGGTAATCCCAATTTTCTGGATTCGATCCTTGAGCATCATTAGGGAAACAATAGTTATATATTTTTTCCCCATTATAATCCTCACCTAAATATTCATTTTCTCTACTATTACCACACTTACTATTAGAAGAAGTCCTTCCATAATTATCAGTTTTATATACGACTTTATTGTATGTGGTATATACCCAGTAATCTGCTCTTCTGTCATTTATATTGTAATCGTCTATATAAACATTTCTTACATAATCGTAAAATTCTGCTTCAGTTGAGGGGTAGTCTGCATTCACTTCTTTGGGTATCATACCCATGAAAGTAGTTTGCAAAATAAGAATTGTAAGAAATAATATATAGATTTTTTTTCGTTTTATTATGATGCTTCCCTCATTGTTGAATTATATGGTATCATCTACAATTCACCACCTTTTAATAATCCCCTCTCCTAGTACACACAATGAATGCTCTTTTTATGTGTACTAGGAGAGTCTCAATATAGTTATGTATTGAGACTTATAAAGGTGATGTTATGTTATTTATTAATGGGACTGAAAGAAGCTACTGTGTATGCTTCATCAACCTCAAAATCTACTTGCCAGTTGCTTGTTTTCTTTGTGTAGTTCTTACCATATACAGCATCATGATTGCTATTCAGAAAGTTCTCCATTCTAAAATTCCACTTTTCTAAAATAAAATCATACATATCCTTTCCATCCTCACCAAACATACCTATTAAACTATCTTTTAATTTATTTGCTACTTTTTCTTCCACTCTGAATTCATTTGTGTTAAAACGATCAAAATAAAGTGCTCTTATATACAATCTAATACTTACATTTTCACTATCGTAACTTGCGACAGAGCTATTTTCATAAAACTGATATTTAAATGCCCCACCAAATGTTGCATTTGTTGCATTATGTCCATATGTCACCATCGCTATATCAAGGTCAGATAATTGCTTATAACCTACTTCTACAAAGTGTTCATCATCTAGTAATGCTTTTGCTGAACGGTATACTTGTTGGTTAATAATCGGGTTTACATCTGTATCAAACAAAGTTCCCTTATCACGATGTACTAACAGTCCGTCCTCTACACTTACAAGTAAGTGATTGTATTTATCTGGTACAAACTCAGATCCTTTTATTCCACGATAGACAAATGCTGCCATTTGAGCTCTTGTTACATTGTTGTTTGGTTTGTAAGTAAAGTCAGAGTAACCCGTCGTAACCTCTGAAGCTCTTAATTTGCTAATGTAATCTTCTGCCCAAAAATCATTAGATATATCTTTAAAACTAAATGGGAAATCTCCTTCAAGGTCGAATGTCTCAACAATTACTTTAGCCATTTGAGCTCTTGTTAAATTTTCATTTGTTCCGAAATTCCCATTATCTTTACCTTTAAAGATCCCCTCGTTGACTGCTACTTTTATGTACGGATAATCTGCATGGGATTTACTTAAATCTGGAAATGATACATCAGGAATGCTTGTGTCGTTCACATCTATTTTTAGTGCTTTCACTAACATTCTTGCTGCTTGCGCCCTAGTAATATTGTCATTAGGCATATACTTTGTTCCGTTTAATGATTCAGCAATTCCCTCATCTAAGAGGTAATTAATTTCCTTGTAAGCCCAATAGTCTGAATTCACATCTGAAAAGCTAGTAATCTCAGCAGCTTGTACTTTTTGAGCATTGAACGTATTCGATAAAGGCACAACACCACCGACTAATAATGAGGTACTAAGAACGACTGGTATCATTTTCTTCATTTTTATTACATCCTTTCCTGCAATATATTGGTGGAAAGATAGACACACCTATCCTACTATCTATTATACTGCAAGTTTTAAGAAATGTCAATATTTTCCATTTTTATTTTTGCTAGTTTTTCATTTTATATTCTTGTATTGCGATATCAACAAACCGATCTTCTTCACCAATTATCTGAGTCTCAATCACATAGACTACACTAGGGCCAAAGATAATTCGATTGAAGCGTTGTTGAGTTTCTGTATGTAAATATTCGAGTACATACGGGAACGTAACCTCTGTGCCCGTGTTCGGATCAATGTAATTGTGATCAATATTCATCACCTGCTCGATTTTTATTTTGTCAGTGAAGAAATATTCATGGAGCGGTTCTAGGCTACTATTAATTGGTAGATTTCTTATTAGTGCATCCTTAAATGCTTGAAAACTTTCAACTTCTTCAAAATCTATTACTCCATCAGAAACTTTCGTTGAATCTACAAACAAAGCAGCATCATGAACGCCATGATCAAGTGCATAACGTAAATTCACATGTGCCTTATGTTGAAGATATGTTTCTAGGTCATAAACCCAAATTGATATGGCGGCAGCAACTGCCATGATTGTAAATAATAGCTTTCCCATATGTCACCTCAGTTAACAAATTCACTCATACGAGAAGCTGTGTTCACATGATACAGCTCATCATTCTCTTTTCTCTCTATCAGATTAGAGATTAAGATAAACGAATATTTATCTGGTAGTTTCACCGTACCTTCAATGATATCTCCACGATACGTTACATCTGTAGTCAAACGATACTCTATTTCATCTTCTGAGTATCCTAGTTTCATTAATAATTCCGTCATTTCTTCAATAATCTCTGGTGTGTAGTATCCTTCTATTGCAGCTTTCTCGGTTGCCCGCTCAATTGCTTGTTTTGAAACAATATCTCTCGCTTGTTCAACGTTGTTTAGCTGTGGTTGAAAAAGAATAATTAGCATGATAGGAATAATCATATATAACACTAGTATCTTGTCCATATAACTACGTCCTTTCGTATTTTAAAGGGGATTCCGTTGGAACCCCCTCCCCCACTTTAGGATTCTGTATCTTGCATTGTAGAATTTGCATTTTGTATGATTTCTTGTGCAGTTGACTTCACGTCAACAACATCCTTTTGAACTCCATTATCCTTATCAAATAACGTTGAATTCGCTGTTCCAACACACAATAGAATAATCATAAAAAAGATTAGTAGTTTTCCCATTTAATAAACTCCTCCTCGTAATTAACTTTGCTAGATTTCGCTTGCATTACATTCTTCAACATAAAATAAGTTTGATGAGTTACTTTATGACGGGTAATCACCCCCTGAAAATTGACTGATATTAATTAAATTAAAAGTTATTAACTGTACTCATAACCTCTTTGTACCACACCCAAAACCCTGCAACTGGATTTAAAAACACAACCACTGCTCCAAATGCTAGGACAACAAATATTACCCCTCTTTTTCTAAATAAATGGTCTTTATATGCGTTAATAATAGAGTTCGAAAATTCTTCTCTTCGATTTTCCAGTAAATGAGCTGCCTCTTTTACTTCAACATTTTCTAGCTCCATCATGACAATCGCTAAGTTTTTTGCTTCCTTCGTACCAATCTCTTCTTCAAATAAATCCCATGCTTCTTTTTGTTTTTTGTCGCGTAAATAAGGAAGCATTTTCTCAAGTGTAGCTTTTATCGTTTCATAATACGGAATGAGGTTGTACATTAAATGATACATATTAATAGGTTGTCCCTGCTTTGTTATGAACTCACTCTTAATGTCTGTGAACAGTTGATATACCTCATTATTTTTTTTAGCATTGTATGACTTCCTAACCCAGGTCAATATGTAATACATCGCAAAGTATCTTCGTGGTTCTAGTTGAATGGCAATAATAGCTAATGATATTGCTGTTATATTAGAAATTACATCTGTATCTGAAATCATTTCGATTATAAATCCCACAGTAGGATACAACATCAACACCAAACGTAATTGGTTAACACGTAAACTAGTAATATAATCTGGTAAGCCCATTTGTTTGAATAATTGATCTACATGAGGTTGATGGAGCGTTTCCTTTAACTTATTCTTCCGAACTTGTTGAATAGCTCTTCCCCTATACCTCTTTACTAACCTTTCATCGTAAGAAGATCTAATGAAAAACATGTAACTAACATATAAAACACCAGCAGTTACTATATAATAGAAGAATTTAAGATTCACCAAGCTAAGATATGATTGTATAAACTCGACCATAATTAAAAATCCTTTCTACAACCCTTGTTTTGGCTTTCGTAAGATCAATGCCATCACAAAATTGATCATTCCTATAATCATCGAAAAGATGAAGACCTTTAATCCTAAGCTAGTAGCAAAATGATATGAGTAACCATTTTCACCAGGTAACATAAATTCTACGTTTAGAACAATGAGTAGAAATGTAGCAGGAATCGGTATAAACCCCATTACAGCTGCTTCTCTTCCATCACTCAGCTCGTCCCTTGCTTTTTTTCTGATCTCTGACATGTCGTCAACCATATCTTGTAAGCTAGCTTGAATATTAATTCCATCTTGAACAGAAGCTCTTAAAATCATCGTGCTTAGATTTTTACCCCAATGACGCCCAATTTGATATCCAAAAGTCTCGGTAGCTAGCTGTTTTTCTTCAGTTGTACCATGCATTCTGGCAAACAACTTGGAAAACAAAATCTGTGTCGTTCCTTCTGCTTTATTACTTACTTCTTTCAATGCGTACAGCATATTACAATGATTCTTCTGATACTCCTGTAGCAAAAGCTCTATATCTTCTGAAATACTTTCTTGTGCAAAACTTTGTATCTGTTTGAACCGCACCCAAAATCCGCCTATAGGTAACAAGAAAGCAAAGAAAAAGGATGAAAATAAAGTGAAAAAGAAGTCTTCTATTACAATTAAATTAACCGATAGCAATAAAACAAATACTGATACATGAAGCCATACAATCATTGATAAATGATGCTGTTCATATGCTTTTATCGTCGTATCAAGTATGTGGTGATATTTTTTCAACCACTTGTATTTCAGTAAGTTCGAACTTTGAAACTTGTTTTTGACATCTTTAGAAAGCCTAAAACGAGTCTTCACTTTGTTAGGATCAAAACCGAGCCATGATATAAAGAAGTAAGCTGATATTATTGCAATACCGTAGGTAATGATTTTTATTGTTATCTCAATCGCTTCAAATGGTATGTTCAATTAACTCACCGCCATTGTATAAGCACTAATTTGTATTTTTTCGACATCCGGCATTGGTGATAGCTTTTCCAACTCTTTGAGTTTTTCAGTGAAGGTCAAATAATTTTGTTTATCATATTTCTGACAAATGCGCTGCATTCTTTCCGGTATGCTACTATTAAATGTCCAGCTATCACTATCTTCATCGTAGTGCATGATTTTCACCATTTTTAACTCAAATGTTCTTGTATCAAAGTCATAGAATTGAACACCTGTCACTTTCTTGACTAGTTCTTCATCCTGCATGAATTCGTCCATTGTAATAGAGTAATGGATATTTCGGGCGAACATTTTATATAACTGGTCGGGATTTACATTACTGTTGTAATACATCATATATAAACTGAACAATATCTCAGGTATATCAATTGGGTCTTTATCGTGCAAAGTACCAAGGATCTGCTTAATTCCTTGTATCCCTGAACGTTGAAAGAGCCCTACTTCATGTTCACGTATTTCTTGGAGTACAACCCTTGTGACATCGTGTCGTAGCAATGAGGTGGGAATAACTTTTTCAAATTCTACCCCTTTACCAATAACGTGATTGATATTAGCTTTTGGGAAGAGTTCATTTACTGCAAACTCTAGGCTCGACTCTCCAAAGATCGTATTGATTCTCTCTGGAATTTTTTTACCGTTATTAACTTCATATAAGACTTCACCAAGTAAAGTAAGCAGAAATGAACTTTTACCACATCCAGGTGGGCCAGCAATTACACCATTTGCTTTGAACTTTGGAAGAGATTTAAATAATGTAGTTGCTTCAACTGGAATCGTACCTAATTCAACTTGTTTTGCTAACTGATGCACCTTCACTGTTTGGCGACGAAGCGTAATTAAGGGCAACACATGCATTCTTTCGGGGATCATGATAGAAACTCGAAATCCTTCATGTGTCCTTGTCTCAAGCTCAGGCTTTGTATGCTTATTTAAATGGTTTTTTGAACTTGTATTTGCAAATCTAGCTACTACTTCTTCTACCTGTATTAGGTCACTAAAGGAAAATGGTTGTAAACGCCAGCCATCTTTATGTTTAAACTTTATGTCAGTTCCTAACACTTGTGCTGCTTCAATATTGTGTTGATATTTAAAAACACTGAGAGGGCCCCACCCGAATTTTTCTTCAAACACTCCATCTTCTAAAGACAAATAATAGTTCGGGTAAGGAGTGTCACCAAAGCCATGATTTGATATGTATGATTCAATATGCGTCTTTATAAACTTCACAGAAGAGGGTACACCTATCATCGCTTCATGAAACAAATTTACATAATTCTCATTAGTGGTAGCGTTCTGATTCTCTTCGATTTTTTTATCATAAATACTTAATATATGATCTTTAACATCCTTACATAGGCTGAAAAATTCATTGAATTGGTCTGATTTTCTTGTTTGATCAGCTCCCTGTTTTCTATTTATTTCTACTGAAAGCTTTCGAACATCCAAAGTACGTCTTTCTTTTGGAGATATATACGTTGCCAAAGACTTCACTCCTCACTTTATCTATTTCAAATAAAGACTCTATTCACTAACACCGTTAGGTAGAAATTCACCTAATTTTTTTAAGCTACTTTATTTAATCGTTGCTCCAAATAGCCCTGAAAATAACTTTCTTTTGTTCTTCTTATTCACTTGTTGTTGCTCTTTGACTTCACCAATTAATGCTTTAGAGATACTAATAACTGCATTTTTGTAGGGTTTGAATTCAACATTTCCCAAGTAACCTGACTCAATCTGAGCATCTGCTGCTTCAGGAAAAAACGGTATTTCACCTAGATACGATACTTCCAGTTCGTCTTGAAGTTGCTTAGCAGTGATAGTTGCGTTTGAAGCGTACTTGTTGATGATTAAATGCGAATGAGTTGGTTTAAGTTGAAGTGTCGATAATATTTGCGACTTCCATCGATTGTATTCATTTGTAGCAATAAATTCTTGACTAGCTACTAACAAGTGAGTGTCTGCAAGTTGGAGTCCAGTTATTGGCAAGAAATTATCATAATGACTACCACAATCTAGTAAGACAACATCGTAATGATCTTTAACGCTATCTATCAGTAATTTAATGGGTTCTCCCTCAAATTCTGGAGCTCGGTAAAAATCACGATTCCCAATTATATAATCAAAGCCATCAACATCATTCATATACGCTTTCAACTCCTCAAAGCTCTTTAGAACGTTGTTTTGTAGGCTAGGATAGATGTAATCAAGTGAATATTGATTTGTGACATCAGCTATTTCACCAGGGTTATATGGATTTAGACCAACAACACAAACACTATAGTTATATTCCCTCATGATCCTAGCAATAGAGAGTGTTGTTTGTGTCACACCAACTTGTCTATGCGTGCCATGAACAGCAATCACATTTTTGTAACTAGATCTCAATTCAACCTTAAACCATTCTGACTCAATGATACTTTTAATCGTACTCTCATCTTCGGTTACATCAATGGGAATCATTGAATGTGTTATACAAGCTTTTTTAAAGAAAGCATCATCTGTATCACACATCATAACTACTTTAATTTTTGGGTGCTTTTCACGAAAAGCTAATAAATCAGGAGATGTAATTCCGTTCTGATCCATTAGAACTGCTTTAATCTTCAGCTTTTGATTACTCAATTCATCTAGTGATTCAATAGAAACAACTTCGTTAATAAAAGAAATACTTTCTAGTACTTGTAATAAAATGTTATTCTCACTATAAATAGCTACTTTCAACTATGTCGCCTCCCTAACGTTAGTAACTAAATGTAAACTTATATCCTTCTAGGAATAATTCTTCTAATTGTTTATATTCTTGTGGTAGTAAGCTAAGCTCAATCTTTGATGGATTTGTGTTTGGATGTAATCTCTGTCCATTTTGATCAATAATTTCATTGTTCTTCGAATTTTTAACATAAACTACAGGGACATCAATAAGAATTTTTTCCTTTTTCACTAATTGACGCGGCTTTTGATTTTGTTGTTCATCATCATCTACTTCATTTCTCCGATCTATCACTGCGTACACATTAATTAGGTCATATCGTCGTATACTTCCTTGAATATCATCAACAATCCATGCATTAGGAATCAAGAAAAATTCATGGTTCTCAGATGGTCTTAGTATAGATTGATCAAGCATACGACTCGTGAAAAACCCCTTTTTATCAACTTGTGTTGTCGTCATCTTCCCAATTACTTGGTTGGGGTCGGTAATCATATCGGGTGTATACAATTCCAATGGATATCGCTCGATGGAAATATCATTTTCTCCAATAGTAGAGTTAACAGGGAGTTCATCATTTGCCAAGACTACTTGTGTTGTCTGGAGATCACGTAGAATCCCCATTTCGTTCACAACAACAACTCCTGCAAACATAGAAAAGAACAAACCACCTAATACAAAATTCTTATTTATCCATTTAAACTTTCTTTTCATGAGATTCCTCCAGGTCAATTTTTGAATGGCTCATAAATTAATTGTTACTCTTTATCTGTTCTTAGTGACCGAAATAGATTTATTAAAAACTTTTCGAAACAAACTACCCTCACTGTTTTTCTTTTTCACGTATTCTTTTGGAAGAATTTCCTCTAGCAGAGGCTTCATACTCTTTCTGACTTTATCTACTACCAGCTTATCTTTAAATCCAAAATCTCCCTCATATTGCATGTTGTAAACACTCTCATGATGTAATGGTGGAAATATGAATGGAGTTTGACCTAAGACTGCAGGTATTGTTTTATGACTGGATCTGTTTACTACAATCTTTGTTTTTTCCTGCGTTAAAACTTGTTTATGATACTGGAATTCTCCGCTACCATTTGAAAAAAAGAAATCCACTAGCGGTATATCTGTATCAAATACCATGAATGCATGATCACAAATCTCGTATAGTTGTTGAAACACCTTACTTTCCCAATCACTTCCAATATCAAGGATAACCACTGGGGATTTTTGAATAGAAAGTAATAGTCGTGCAAATGATTCAAATGTAATCTGGGATTCTAAGTATTTAACTTCCTTAACAGGATGTTTAGCAATGATCTGAACTCCCTCGTACTCCCACGAAGATTCTTGAGACTGTTCAAGGTTGTCCCCGAGATTATTCTTAAATACATCCGAACTACTTTGACCATCATTTCTACTAAACTGATGATAATAGCTAATATAGTTGGGAGCATTTTTTTCACCGAAGAATCGATCAAAAGTGTATGCTCTTTGAAAAGGGTTTTCAATATAAGCGGTTGGTACACCATAGTCAACAATTGTTCTTGCTAATAAATGAGAAATAAACGTACATCCAGCTCGGTTGTATGGACTACCAACAAGAATGAGCTTTCTTTCTAAGGAATAACCAATATGAGTTTTCTCTGTGCTAGTGATATTAAGCTTAAAGCTCTCTTTAACCGATTGATGATTTATATAGTTATCTGAGTCTACTTCTTTGCTTTCTGATCTTTGTTGATTATCCTTTTTACGCTCCTTCTTTTTCGAGAATGATTTAAGTTTAGGTAGTTTGATAATATTGTTACTTACTTTTAATTCAGTATCTTCTTCCTCATCAGTTTCACTCTCAATTACTTCATTGGTATTTGTATTTTCGACGTAGTCATCTACTAGTACATTACCTTTGAACTTCGCTACATTTGAGTATTTTGGAGCTAACGTTAACTGATTTATTATTTCCTCAATATTCAAAATACGTTTAGGGAAAATATCCAAGACATTCGACTGAACTAGTCTTGTTAAGAACTTATCAGTACTATCTCTTTCACAAATAAATACAATTCTTACCGAACCTTCGTGCTTAAGGCGTATTTCATCAATCTGCTCAATCCATTCATTCTCTTTCTTATCATCTTCTTCAAACTCAGATGCTAGATAATGATCATGAACAATAACTATGTCAGGAATTTCTTCATGAACAATTTCCTGCAAGTATCTACGATGAATGACTTCTTGATCCAAAACTCTGAATGTTCCAGTTTCAGCAAATTCTTTAAAACCTTTTCTCAATGCTTCATTAAATTGGTCAAACCCAGTTGCTAATAAGACTGTCTGCACAATATTTCACCCTTTACAAACAAAAAAAGCCCCCCGTCTCAATGAAAACAAACATACATATGTATGTTGTAAACATAGAGACGGAGGACTTCCGTTAAGATTCAAATTTAATTTGGGTGTTGAAAGCCACGAGGACGCGCAGCTCTCAACTTGACTAAAAATCAATTTCAAGAAGGACTCAAATAAGAGACCAACTTAGGATAATTAAAGTATACCATTTCTAAAAAGCATGTCAATAAGATTGAATCTAAAAATAAAACACTATTAAACTAGCCTATGTTACTTATAATACTAGGTTATTAATTGATAGTATTACTTCTAACACAAACCATTAACAATGAACTAATATCGAATAATTATTATGATTTACTACAGTTAAGTTAGACGGCGACTCAATTTTATCAGCAGCTTCATCTGACAATTCTACAATGGCAGACCTTTCTAATATTTTTATAATTTTGCCTTCTATCTTAGTATTTTGACGTTCAAATGAAACCACTTCTCCAACTTTTGCTTTATTCTTCTTCATTACTTTCCTCCAGCTGAGATTTTAATTTCTTTATCTTTAACACTTCAACATATTTATCACTCTTAATAATCATTTCCGTTTCTCTCTTGCCTTGATACTCATTTTTTCTTAAATGCCCGTATACCATAACATGTTTGCCAACAAGTTCTTCGTTGCTATAATTAAATTCGTGCCAATACTTTTGAAATAATACGATAGTAAATGCTACTCCCTGTTCCTCATCAAAATTTATATACTGCACTTTATCCCTTTTGATCATATTTGCAACTTTTCCATATACAAAGTAGCCAACATCAAACACCCGGTCTTCCCAAAGCATCTTATGAGCATCTATGTGTTTAACTACAAGCTCTGAAATAGGAATTTTATAACCACCACCGACATTTACCAAAATGCTCGCTAAAATGTCTGGTTCATATTCTGTAATTAACTTCACAACAGACTTTACGGAACTAATAGATGCAGGTGTATCGTTATCCTGTTTAACTTTTATTTTTGTAGAATCATCTTTTTTATCTTTTTTTCCTCTTTCAACAGCCTTGCTTTCATGGTCTGGGTCAATTCGATTCATATTTAACCGAATTAACGTTTCGTTCATGTTATCTCCTAAATCTTCCTGATATTCTTTCACTTTTGCTACTGATTCTAAAAGGTCAAGCGGTTCATAAAAACCGCATTTTTGTTTATGTTTTGACTCACCCTTACCTGTCGTTTTAAAATGTTCACTTTTATTTTGGGTTTTCACAACATGTATAAGGGGAGCACGACAATTTTTATCAATACAATAAATCCTACTTCCGTTAGTTGATTCATCATATTCTTTTGCAGTGATAATCTCACCATTGTGAAGTAAAGCCGTATTCATAAATCCACCCTCCGTTTGCGACTATTAATTTCATCATTAACATCTAGAGTTATGATTTTTGGGGTCCTACTGAGCAGGTTTCATTGATATTAACCCCGCTCAACTAAATTAGTTTTCTAAACAATGGATGATTCTTTTTTTCTACAAAAATAATAAATTCTTTTGCTATGGTAGGATCATATGCATTGCCTATATTATCCTCAATTGATACAAGAGCACTTTGGATAGACTTTCTTTTGTTATAAGATCTTTGACTCGTCATAGCATCAAATGAGTCTATGATTCGTGCAATTCGAGCTGTATATGGGATTGAGTCGCCTTTAAGGCCATCAGGGTATCCACTTCCATTGTAGTTTTCATGATGGTGTTTGGTTATCTCAAGGATGGTGGGATGATGTAGCGGTTTACTAAGTAAATTGATTCCTTCGGATGGGTGACATAAAATTTGCTTCCATTCTTCTGCTGTTAAAACGTCTGGTTTAGATAATATACTTTTACATACATTGAGCTTTCCTATATCATGTAAAAGCCCTGCATTATAAGATGCTTCACATTCTTCAGAAGAAAAGCCTATGTAAGCACTAAAAGTACTCAATAGGCTAGCAACGCGTAAAGAGTGATAGTAAGTGTAAGGATCATGAGACAATAATTTGTGCATATAGCTAGAACGAATAATAGATGGTAGCCCAGTAATTTCTTTAGGTCTATTACGTACTGACTCCTTTTGCTTCATGTAAATTACTCACTCCCTACTACGTTACTTGAAAACAATGAAGGCAAATCGAAACGTCTAAGTTTTTCTAATTTAGGTACAAAGAATGCTTTGTTAATCCCCAGTTCACTTTTCATATCTTCCTCGATCAAAAACAAGATTGGAAAGGGTACGTTATCAGTTTGGATCTCTTTAAGAACAGCAATAGCAATAGACCTTGTTGAACAATATAAGACCAATATGCTCTTATTGGTGTTCACATGAGTACCTTCCCTAGTCTTAACATGAACCTGAAACGAGCCATATCGCTCATTCAAGTATGTATATTTATCGATTTTTTCCTTGAAGAATGATATAAAATCTTTTGTCTGCTGCGCTCTTTCAATAATAAGGTTAATATTGCCTTGTTTAGCTGTTTTAAGCTCAGCCACACCATGTGGCCTTGTATATTTTGGATTACCAGCAAGAACAGCATTCCATGTCCAGTTACTCATATAGCGATTTTCAGCAAGTTGCAAACGAACCTCGTTCATTGCAACATATCTCTGAACTACTTTTACTCCCCAAGTAAACCATTTTTCAGGATATACAAAGTACGATTCGTTAAAGTGATGCTTAAGTAAGTTAAAACCTCCAATCCCTATCGTAAACGGAGCGGGAGGTTTTCTGTTTTCCGAATGTATTTGACTGCTAACAAACCACCTATCTACAAGACCTAATTCACGAAAACGTTTTAGACGATCAGAGACCATTGAGCGACTATACCCATTTAACTCCAAGTATCTTCTCATTTGATTTTCATTTGCACATATAACATCCCCTAACACTTTCAAAATCACAACATCTTCTGGTTTTAATATGCCATATTGATATTTATTGAGTACACTAGATACAGTAGTTAAGGGCTTGTACTTTTTGGGATGACGGATACCCCCTACCATTGAAGGGTCATCCCAAATTAAGACCTGGCCATTGGAGTCAGTCCAGTATTGGTTGTCTAGTTCTTGCGTATTTAAATGATTTTCTGCCATAGCTTCAACATTAGACATACAAGAAAGATGTCATATCATTCACTTGTTTTTTTCCTTGTGGGTATCCAGTAATTACAACCCTGCCTTTTCTTGCATTTACGTCTATGTCTCTAATCTTACATCTGACTAACTCTCCAACAAGTGGTGTTGGAACCTTACGAGGTACTGTACCTTTTAACTCAAGTTTATTATCCAATTGGACAAACACACCATGAACTGGGTCAATATGCGAAACTCGTCCTACAATCGCTTCATCTTTTTCGTATTTCAACAGTTCCTTAAATGGATCTGGTATCGCCGCTTTCCTACTTACGTGCACATGACCTGTTTCCTCGTTAAATTTAAGTACTTTTACAGGAACTATTTTGTTTCTTTGAGCTTCAAAACGAATGTTTGATCGCTTTTCATGGTCCCATTCATTCATGTGCATAATACAACCTTGACCATTTACTTTCACATACACTTTTCTTGTTTCAAAGCTAAATCCAGTAATAGCCCCTTCGAAAACCTTACTATCCAGCTGATCTTCTTCTTCAAGGATTTTAAGTGTGTCCCAAAACTGCTCTTTCTTTAAAAGATCAGCTTGTTTTACACTTACTAGTGCAATATGAGTATCTGTTACATCATCCGATAATAACTCTTCAATAATAAATTCATGTTTTGTACCAACAAAACCAGTTAAAGATGAAAAATGATACTCTCCAAATTCATGTATTGGACAAAATCCTGTGAAGCCACCGTCTAGATTAAAAATCGCTGTCTCCACTTCTTTGGTTACCATTTGGCCATTTTCCTCAACTGGCATTTTCCTTTTTCCAACACTCCTTACAACTCCCGATGTAACTTGTCTATTCCTTCTAAGTGAAGATAGAACTTCTAAAGCTGTTGGTTGCATAAAAATTCCTCCTTAATAATTTAATAAAGATTAGTATTGTAACCATGTGACTACTAATTAGAAACTAATGAATATATAGTGGTGCAGCATTCAAGAAATATAGTAGATAACACATCACTCCAAGTACGTAAAAAACCCCGCTTTGAAAATAGACTTATGGTAAGTCTATTCAAAGCGGGGAATCCCGTTAAATTTATATTTTTCAATTAAATGAATCTCTTAAAGTGGTCTAACTAAGTAAAATGTATAATAATTCATATGGAAAGTCAACTCAAATCTGCTTTTTCACCCGTTAGTATAGATAATTGCTTCGCCAATATAAATCATTTATAAATTCTTCCTGATCTGTTGAGGTGTAATTACATATATTAAATATGACCTCTCGGAAAGTAGAGAGATCTTATTTTATTATATATGCTTTTTGTCTACGCTATATCAGATATACCCATATTCACTCTATTCACGAATTGTTGAACCTTATCTTTTTCTAGAATTGATATTTCAATATCTGCTGCCTGTCCAGCATTATTTGTCACTATCATCCTACTTGTGTAGCTATTAAGAAGTGGTAAAGCACCCACAGCTAGTAAAACTAGCCCAACAAAAAAGGAAGTGTCAAACGCCCCTAAGCCCATAAATACTAATATAAGACCAATAATAAAACGTTTAAAATGAAATTTTGTCGAAACCCCTACACTAGCAACATTTTTCAGTGGATATGAGAATTCATTTTTCCCTAGAGGAAAAACTCCAAATAATGTATTTGGACTAAACCCTACTAACCTTTTATTAGTTAGTGAAAAATCCGTTTTTAGCCATGAAAGGACGAGGTTAGTAGTGAAATTTTCTTTGCTTGTTACTGTTTCGTCATTGCCTAGTACAATACTCATATAATCCTCCTCATATTTGGTTATTTCTACATAATTATACAAGATTTTATCTGTGTTTTGTAAAAAACATTGAAAAACTAGTAATTATTACGCACTACTTTAGTACTCGACTTCTAAAATTGTAGCTTTATAATAAAATCTGATCAAAAACTCCTCACAAACCTACATCTATTATTAGTTAAAAGTAACCACTTTTGAAAAAAGTCTGATCAAAACGGTTTCTATTTTGGTTAAGTATTCTACAATTTTTATAAAAAAAGATTGACCATTATCTAGTTGTGGTTTTATATATTTGCGCCATTTAGTTGAATACCGATTGAATTTTAGTAGCAACTTCTTTTGGTTTAACATCAACTGATGATAACTGATTTATTTCAATCCACATAGGAAGATAAGTTCCTCGATTTCTATTCTTATCTTTATATTCTATACCTTCCCCTGTACCAAATTTCCCTTCTGTTATCTCAGCAAGGAAAAAGTATTGTGTACCATTATATTTAACTTTGGCAAAGCATTCACTTATATTAACCGTTACACCCAACTCCTCTAGGGCTTCTCTTTTTGCTCCATCTTCAGGTGTCTCTCCACTTTCTATTCCTCCACCAGGGAATACATAATAAACTGAATCTCCAACAACTCTCTTAATAAGACATACTTTTTTATTATCAATTAAAACTACCGAGCCTCTATTTCTCATATTTCCCTCCATGCTAAATATCTATTAACAGTTACATCATAATTTAATCAAAAAAAACGCAATGATATTATATCATCGCACCATTTTGTTGAATATCACACCCGCTTCGGGTTATGTTTGTAAATTTTATTTAGCATAATTGTTACTCCCTATATATAATTGTTAAAATTTTTAAACTTTTCCAACAAAAAGTGCAACGGATTTCGACTTCATTCGTCTTTCTTATGTATATAAATTTAAGGAGGAGATTTTTAAATGAAAAGGCTAACTAAAATTGCAAGTTCTTCAATTTTATCCATGGGTTTGTTAATAGGAACGTTGGGAACTACAGCTAGTGCAGCAGGAGAGTATGTCCCAATAAGAGAATTATTTCCGGACGCAACTATAACATACGATAACGCCACACAAACAGCATATGTTCAACGTGATAACGGCCTTTCAGAATATTGGAAATGTGATAAAGTGGAAAATGGAACATGTTACATATGGTGGGATGAATAAAAATAAAAGATGCTACACTATTTTAATTACTTTAGTTTAAAGCACTCATATATGGGTGCTTTTCTGTGTTTCTGTGATGCTCTCAGACAAAAATTATCTTTCCGTTTACGTACTCCATTTTTTTTGGAAATTGTATCAAACAATATAGGGATCTTCCTAAAATTTATTAACCTACAACATTATTAATCAAAATTCATGTTATTCCAAAATATGGCCCTAAGATGCAGAAAAGCACTAATCCTTTTACTTATTAGCGCCATATTGTTGAAAACTCGAATTATAATAATCTTAAAAGAGCCCTTATTTGGAAAATTATTTCGACTTAATACCAAGTTTTACAGATAGTTCTATTTTTTCTTTATAAATTCCAGATTCATCAACTTCTAACAAAGCCTTTTTTAAATCTCGTTCAAATGCCTCTACATTATTTCCAAGAAAACGCTTAGAACCATATGAGGTTGAGTAAAGATTTCCTAATATCGATTCTACTGTCCAATGAATTTCGTATGTAGGTAAAAGATGATTTTCTAATTTAAACTTTGAGTTAGCTATCACTTCTTCATGACTTTCTTTTGGATGAGAATAAGTGACATTACCAGCTCTTCTTTCCTTACCGTACCAATAGGCTTTCACTTCATCTAGTTGCTCCTGCCAGACAGTTAGTTTTTTATGTGGAGCATAATTATCAATAATTGCTACACCGCCAGCATCTGAAACTAGTTCAAATAATTCCTCTAAAACTTTCTTACGGTCCATCCAATGAAAAGCTTTTGCAATTGTTACTAGTTCAAATTTTTCATTAGTGGATTGTTTGTATTCCTTTAATGTCCCTTTAAACCACTGTATATTACCAAATCGTATTTCCTTATGAAGACGTTGGGCTTCAGCTATCATTTCAGGTTCAATGTCAATAGCGACAATTTTATTACACCAATCGGAAAATCTTATTGTTAAATGCCCAGTACCACAACCTAAATCAAGTAGCTGTTGCTCTCCATTTAATGAGAACTTATTAACTAAGAATCTAATCAAGCTAGAGGAATACGTTGGTCTATATTTTGAATAATATGAAGCTGCCCCTTTAAATAATTCATTACCATAAATGCTCAATGCTTTACCTCCAATAATTTAAATACAAACCTAATAAAAAGCATAGATTTATGTAATTAATTGTAATGCTTCTCGCTTTTTTATTTCTGTTGCTTTTTTTTGATATCATTACAATTAACCAGACAAGTTGAAAAAGTGAAGGGATTACAAAAGCTGCTACTAAAACCGTAATATTCAACATTATAATTTCTGGAGTTTGAACTGCACCAGTTGCATCCACGTTTCTTTGTGTTAAATAAATATATCCTATTGCAAACAAAAGTAACCCAGAAGCATTTACAATCCACCATGCAATCCAAGAAATTCTCACACAGCAACACCTAACTTATAATCTAATAAACACTACACCAAGTAACTATAAATGTAGTAATAACTTCAGGTAGAACGATGCTCTTTTCACTATAAAAAAGCTAGTATGTAAATCGCCAGTGGACCTTTACATTCCTTTTTGAACAACAAAAGGTACTGATTAATCATTGCTCCATTACAGCGCCATATTGTTGAACAACACTATCGGTTACTTAGTTGGAAACTCAACTTATGTTTACTAACACCTCCTGTTGCAAAAACTTTTTATGCAAGAAATTAAGGAAATAATAAAATTCCCCCTCTTCAAAACCTTTATAATTCAACAATATATAAAATCATGTATATATGAAAAATTTTCAACCTTTAAAAAACGTTGTTATATTAAGGATTGTGAAATTGTATTGGTTCCGATAGTTACGATTATGTAAACTAGAATTGAATATGTTATTCATTGATATACAAAAAGCTGGCATTATCACTCGCCAGCTTCT
>NZ_JAEUFG010000021.1 GCF_018588585.1 Bacillus sp. SM2101 | reverse complement strand
GGCTCGGTAGCTCAGTCGGTAGAGCAAAGGACTGAAAATCCTTGTGTCGGCGGTTCGATTCCGTCCCGAGCCACCATCTATGGGTTAAGAGTATATTATCTCTATCCGTCAATCTTCAGTTAGTAAATTGACATATATATTATGGCGGTTGTGGCGAAGTGGTTAACGCATCGGATTGTGGCTCCGACATTCGTGGGTTCGATTCCCATCAGTCGCCCCATTTAAAAATTATATATCTTAAAAAAATTTGCGGGTGTAGTTTAGTGGTAAAACCTCAGCCTTCCAAGCTGATGTCGTGAGTTCGATTCTCATCACCCGCTCCATTTCAAATAATGGGCCTATAGCTCAGCTGGTTAGAGCGCACGCCTGATAAGCGTGAGGTCGATGGTTCGAGTCCATTTAGGCCCACCATTATTCCACAGTAGCTCAGTGGTAGAGCTATCGGCTGTTAACCGATCGGTCGCAGGTTCGAATCCTGCCTGTGGAGCCATTGGAGAAGTACTCAAGTGGCTGAAGAGGCGCCCCTGCTAAGGGTGTAGGTCGCGTAAGCGGCGCGAGGGTTCAAATCCCTCCTTCTCCGCCAGTTTGATAAAATATTTTGGCCCGTTGGTCAAGTGGTTAAGACACCGCCCTTTCACGGCGGTAACACGGGTTCGAATCCCGTACGGGTCATCCATTTAGACATTGCACATTGTGCAGTGTCTTTTTTGTGTTGTGTTTGGAATGACAAAAATAAAATATGAAGGGCGGATTGATTGATTGGTTTGCTTAGCAAGTTTTACTTTGTCATTTTTTTTACTCCTCTTCACAGTAGTTCCCTTTTGTTCATTCCATAAGGTAGATTCATACTGTTTATTCGAAGTACTTAATTTACGGAATCATAGTGTTTGAACTATATGAATGGTTAGGACGAAAGTAACTCCGAAACGAATAGATAATTTGATTGCTTTTACAACGTGAGCATTCTCAGTGTAATTATTAACCCTCAAATATAAATAATATTGTAAAGTTATTCTTCATATGAAAATGTAATTGCGTTTTTAAAAATATACCGAATAAATTAAATAACCTTTTATTTTAAATGAACATTCTAATTGTATGCGCTTACATTATTCGTTTTTTAACTATGATATGAGCTTTTATGACATATTATGTAGAATGATGTAGTAAAAATACGAATCATTTTAAAAGGAATTATTATTTTATTCGTGAATAATTAATATTAATGAAAACTATATTTTGAAAAGAGGGGAAATACATTGACAGTAAGCGCGCCTCCAACAGATTTTGATTTGCATTTATTTCATGAGGGCTCTTTATTCCAAAGTCATATGCTATTCGGTGCACATATTTGTCAAAAGGGTGACGTCATTGAGGGAACACGATTTTGTGTTTGGGCGCCACATGCTCAGAGCGTAAGTGTAGTAGGGACTTTTAATGATTGGAATGGAAAAAACTTTGAGCTTGAGAAAATAAATGATGAGGGAGTATGGCATCTTTTTATGCCTGTTAATTTAGTGGGTGAGATTTACAAGTATGAAATTGTCACACCGTCTAATCAAAAAATACTAAAATCAGATCCCTATGCATTTTACTCTGAAGAACGGCCTCAAACAGGGTCAATTGTTTATAATATGAGTTCCTATAAGTGGAAAGATAAAAAATGGCAAAATCGAAAACAAAAGAACGTACAATCTAAACCTGTTTTTATTTATGAGTTACATTTTGGGTCTTGGAAAACAAAAGCTGATGGGAGCCATTATTCATATAATGAATTAGCGGAGTTGTTAATTCCGTATGTTGTAGAAAATGGCTATACACACATAGAACTATTACCACTTATTGAACATCCATTGGACATTTCTTGGGGGTATCAAGGGGTAGGTTATTTTTCAGCTACGAGTAGATATGGATCTCCACATGAGTTAATGAAGTTTATAGATCTATGCCATCAACAAGGAATTGGCGTTATTTTAGATTGGGTTCCAGGTCATTTCTGCAAGGATAATCATGGGCTATATATGTTTGATGGGCAGCCGACATATGAATATGAAAATTCAAAAGATCGAGAAAATCCAGTTTGGGGAACTGCTAACTTTGATCTAGGCAAACCTGAAGTTCAAAGCTTTCTAATTTCGAATGCACTTTTTTGGATTGAGCATTTTCATATTGATGGCTTTAGAGTTGATGCTGTAGCTAATATGATTTATTGGCCTAGTACAGATGGACATCAACATCTTAATAAAGGAGCCATATCATTTTTACAAAAAATTAATGAAGTTATTTCCTTTTATGCACCTGAAACGTTAGTGATTGCGGAGGATTCGACTGACTTCCCTCAAGTAACAGGAAATGTATCAGCAGGAGGTTTAGGATTTAGTTACAAATGGAATATGGGTTGGATGAATGATATCTTGACTTACATGAAGGCTGAGTTCAGTGACCGTCAATATTTACATGACAAAGTAACTTTCTCACTTCTATATGCATTTTCAGAGAAATTTGTTTTACCACTATCGCATGATGAGGTTGTTCATGGTAAGAAATCACTGTTAAATAAAATGCCTGGTGACTATTGGCAGAAATTTGCCCAGCTTCGCCTTTTATACGGCTATTTAATAGCACATCCTGGTAAGAAATTGTTATTTATGGGTGGAGAATTTGGACAATTTGATGAATGGAAAGATCAAGAACAATTAGATTGGAACTTGCAAGATTTTGTCATGCATCAAAAACTTCATGCATATGTTAAAGAGTTACTTAAAATTTATAAAAGAAATAAAGCTTTATATGAAATGGATGATACTCATGACGGTTTCGAATGGATTGATGTAAACAATCATGAGCAATCAATATTTTCATTTATTAGAAAAGGAAAAAATGAACAGGACTTTTTAATTATCGTATGTAATTTCACTGCTACAGTTTACCATGATTATATAGTTGGTGTTCCGAGCAAAGGTGAGTATCGGGAAATTCTAAATAGTGACGAATTGGATTTTGGAGGTGCTGGAAATAGAAATAGCAAAAAAATAATTAGTAACAAAGGCACATATCATGGGAAGCCATATCACTTAGCAGTTACAATTCCTCCATTAGGGATATCGATTATACGTCCTATTAAAAAAAGAAAGGAGAAGAAGAAAACAGATGGGCAAAAAAAAATGCATAGCAATGATCTTAGCAGGAGGAAAAGGTAGCCGACTACGGTCATTAACAAAAGAGATAGCAAAACCAGCAGTGCCATTCGGAGGTAAATATCGAATTATTGACTTTGCGTTAAGTAATTGTACAAATTCAGGAATTGATACTGTTGGAATTCTTACTCAATATCAGCCATTAGAATTACATGATTATATTGGTATAGGCAGTGCTTGGGATCTTGATCGAAAAAATGGTGGCGTAACACTATTACCTCCGTACATTGCGGAAGCAGGAATGAAATGGTATACGGGGACAGCCTCAGCAATATATCAAAATATTAATTACATTAAACAGTATAACCCTGAATATGTACTGATTTTGTCTGGAGATCATATTTATAAAATGGATTATGCGTATATGCTTGATTACCACATTCAAAAACAGGCAGACGTATCTATTTCTGTCATCGAAGTTCCGTGGGAAGAAACGAGTCGCTTTGGCATTATGAATACAGACGAAACCATGAATATTACTGATTTTGAAGAGAAACCAACGAATCCTAAAAATAACCTTGCTTCAATGGGAATTTATATTTTTAAGACATCTATTTTACTTGATGTATTAGAAAGAGATGAACTTAACCCTGAATCAACGCATGATTTTGGCAAAGATATTATTCCTTTATTACTCGGTGAACAAAAAAAATTAGTCGCTTATCCTTTTCAAGGGTATTGGAAAGATGTGGGTACTGTTAATAGTTTATGGGAAGCCAATATGGATTTATTACACAATGATACAGATTTAAATATATATGATCATTCATGGCGAATTTACTCAGTTAATCCTAATCATCCTCCACAATATATAGCCCCAACTGGAGACATAAGAGAGTCCATTGTATGTGAAGGGTGTATCGTAGAAGGAGAGATTGATCAATCTGTTCTCTTCCAAGGTGTACATATTATGGAGGGAGCAGTTGTGAAAAATGCTGTAATTATGCCTGGAGCAACTATTGGGAAAAATGCTTATATAGATAACGCCATTATTTCTTCAGGAGTTAATATATGTGATGACATGATAATACGTAAAAAGGAAGAAAGTGATGAAATCATTTTGGTTAGTGAGGAATAATTTGCATTATAAGAACATATGAAAATTATATTACTTATTTCACATATGTTTGTTCATAAATGAACAAGGAAAGGATGGCGAATAAATGAATCAAACGATGCTTGGGATCATTGATGCAACACAAAGCTTTGACTCTATACAACAACTAACTATCAATCGCTCAGTAGCAGCAATCCCATTTGCTGGGAGATATAGATTAATTGATTTTGTACTTTCCAATATGGTGAACTCTGGAATTACTAGTGTCGCTATTTTTCCGAAAGATCAATATCGTTCACTTATGGATCATATTGAATATGGCAAGCAGTGGGATTTAAATCGTAAAAGGGATGGATTATTCTTTTTTCCTTCTGCGGTTGATTCACAGAGTGAGGAATTCAATGTTTTCCGGCAGTATAAGAACAACATCGATTATTTTCTTCGTAGCAAACAGCAATATGTATTAATCTCAAATTGTTATACAGTATGCAATATTGACTATCAAGCTATTTTGCAACAACATATAGAGTCACATTGTGATATTACTGAAATTGCACATAACGGCAAACCTATGGGTATGTACATCTTTAATTTTTCTCTATTGTTTGACTTAATCACTAACTATGAAAAATTTGGATATACGACAATTCAAGACGTGGTATTAGATCCTTCACATCATTTACAAATATGTAGATACGAATATGAGGGATATGTTGCAAAAATAAACACTATAAAAGATTACTATACACATAGTCTAGAACTATTAAAACCTCAAGTGTGGAAAGAGCTATTTAACCAAATTAATCCAATTTATACTAAAGTGAAAGATGAACCTCCTACAAAATATATGAATGGCTCGAGGATAAAAAATTCATTTATTGCAAATGGATGTAAAATCGAAGGTGAAGTTGAAAATAGCATCATCTTTCGCTCGGTAAACATAAGTAAAGGGACAGTAGTAAAAGACAGTATTATTATGCAAAAGAGTCAAATAGGTGAAAACTGTGTATTAAACGGTATCATTTTAGATAAAGATGTTAAAGTAGAAAATAATGTCATACTTACAGGTGATTACACAACACCATATATAGTTCCAAAGGGGACAATTCAAGGAGCGTTGATGAATACATGAAAGTTTTATTTGCTGTTTCAGAATGTGTACCATTTGCAAAAACAGGCGGACTAGGTGATGTAGCAGGAGCGTTACCGAAAGAGCTTAGACAACTCGGTACAGATATTAGAGTGATGCTACCAAAATACGGAACGATTCCTATCCAGTATAGAAAAAAAATGAAAAAAGAAGCGAATATAACTGTTCAAGTCGGTTGGAGACAGCAGTATTGTGGAATTGAGTCATTAGAACAAGATGGAGTCACATTTTATTTTATCGATAATGAATATTATTTCAAACGTGATTTTATCTTATATGGACATTATGATGATGGTGAACGCTTTTCATTTTTTTGCCAGGCGGTTTTAGCATCGTTACCAATTTTAGATTTTAAGCCAGATGTCATACATGCTCATGATTGGCATACTGGAATGATTAGTTATTTGTTAAAAGAAAAATATAGTAAAGTGCCCTTTTACGAGAACATAAAGACTGTTTTCACTATTCATAATCTTCAGTATCAAGGCGTATATCCGAAAGAAATTTTACCAGAATTATTCGGTTTAAATGAACAATCATTTGCAGCAACTAGCCTGGAGTTTTATGGGAATGTAAACTTTATGAAAGCAGGTATAGTTACCTCAAATGTTGTTACAACGGTAAGTCCCACATACAAACATGAAGTTCAGACACCTTATTATGGTGAGAAATTAGATGGAGTTCTTAGAGATAGAAAACAGTCGCTCGTTGGAATATTAAATGGCATAGATGATCAATCGTATGATCCCAAAAATGATCCATATATTACTAAGAATTTCGATAGAACCTCTATAGATTCAAAAGTATTGAATAAACAACATCTACAAGAACATTTTTCATTACCTGTTAGAAAAAAAACACCAGTTATCGCAATGGTAACAAGGTTAACCCAACAAAAAGGGATTGATTTACTTATTAATATTTTCCATGAACTTATGCAAGAAGATATACAATTGATTGTCATTGGGTCTGGAGATCATCAATATGAGTCATTCTTTAATGAAATGGTAAATCATTATCCAGATAAGTGTAAAGCATACATCGGTTTTCACGAAGAGTTAGCCAGGATGATATATGCAGGAGCAGACCTATTCCTCATGCCTTCCTTATTTGAACCGTGTGGATTAGGTCAATTAATAGCAATGAGATATGGGGTTATTCCTATTGTAAGAGAAACAGGTGGCTTAAACGATACGGTTGAATCATTTAATGAAGAGACAATGACAGGAAATGGCTTTACATTTACGAATTATAATGCTCACGATATGTTGTATACAATTAAGAGAGCATTATCCTATTATCATAAAACTAATTTGTGGAATAAGTTGATTATAGAAGTGATGGGTCGTGATTTTAGTTGGGCACAATCGGCTTTTAAATACAATCAGCTGTATGCTGATTTGATGACTCGGAGTGGTAATCGTGTTCTCTAACAAAGAGACGTTCAAAGAAGCATTTATCAAAAAATATGAGACCATATATGGGAAGGGATTTCGTTATTCAACTATACGCGATCAATATTTTACGCTAGGAAACATGGTAAGAGAACATATAAGCACCAAATGGATCGAAACAAATGAAAGGAACCGCCTGAATGAAAATAAACAGGTGTATTATTTATCAATTGAATTTTTGCTAGGAAGATTGCTTGGTAATAATTTAATTAATTTAGAAATTAGAGAAGTTGTTGATGAGGGGTTAGCGGAACTTGGTATTAGTTTAGCTGAAATTGAGGAAAGTGAAGCAGATGCAGGCCTAGGTAACGGAGGATTAGGACGTCTTGCAGCGTGTTTTCTAGATTCATTAGCTTCTTTAAATCTTCCGGGACATGGATTCGGTATTAGATATAAGCATGGGTTGTTTGATCAAAAAATAGTTGATGGATATCAAGTAGAACTACCTGAACAATGGTTGCGACATGGAAATGTGTGGGAGGTTCGAAGACCAGATGAAGCAGTAGAGGTCCGTTTTTGGGGTGAGGTTGAAACAACTAATAAAAATAATTATTTATCATTTCGACATGTTGAAACGGAAATAGTGATGGCTGTACCATACGATATACCAATTATAGGTTACGGCTTACATTCAGTTAATACCCTTCGAATTTGGAGCGCGGAAGTTTCTCCTCATGCAGTTCGTAAAAATATGATGGATTATAAAAGTGAAACTGAAGCAATTTCAGAATTTTTATATCCAGATGATACACATGTTGAAGGAAAGCTACTAAGGTTAAAACAGCAGTACTTTCTAGTATCTTCTAGTCTGCAAAGTATTGTTCGTTCATATAAGCTTAATCACAGTAGTTTAAGAGATTTTCACGAACATATTTCTATTCATATTAACGATACTCATCCTGTATTAGCTATTCCTGAATTAATGAGGATTCTACTTGATGAGGAGCGTATGAACTGGGATGAAGCGTGGAATATAACAACAAATACAATTTCATATACGAATCATACTACATTAACAGAAGCACTTGAGAAATGGCCAATTGACATTTTTCAACCGCTTCTTCCGAGAATTTATATGATCGTTGAAGAAATTAACGAGCGATTTTGTAGAGACTTGTGGCAAAGGTATCCTAATGACTGGGAACGAATTGAACGTATGGCTATTATTGCTCATGATGTTGTAAAGATGGCACATCTTGCTATCGTAGGCAGTCATAGTGTAAATGGAGTAGCAAAATTGCATTCTGAAATTTTAAAGAAGCGAGAAATGAAGTTATTTCATGATGTTTTTTCTGATAAATTTAATAACAAAACAAATGGCATAGCGCATAGAAGATGGTTATTAAAGGCAAACCCTCAATTGACAATGCTATTAAATGAAACAATAGGAGATTCATGGATTTCAGCACCTGAAAAACTAATTGAAATCCAAAAATATTGTGAGAACTCAATCTTTCAGGAACAGTTGTATCATGTGAAGCAAGAGAGAAAAAAAATACTAGCACGCAGGATAAAGGATCAAACTGGTCTTGTCGTTGATACACATTCTATATTTGATGTCCAAGTTAAGAGACTTCATGCATATAAAAGGCAATTGTTAAATGTACTGCATATTATGTACTTATATAACAGGCTAAAAGAAGATAGAAGTTTCATGGTCTTTCCAAGAACTTTTATTTTTGGTGCTAAAGCATCACCAGGATATTTTTATGCAAAAAAAATAATTAAATTAATTAATTCAGTTGCCGACATTGTGAATAATGATTCGGATATAAACGACATAATAAAAGTAGTTTTTTTAGAAAATTATAAGGTATCACTGGCTGAAGAGATCTTTCCTGCTACAGATGTTAGTGAACAAATATCGACGGCGAGTAAGGAAGCCTCTGGAACAGGAAATATGAAATTTATGATGAATGGTGCTATTACAATTGGGACACTTGATGGAGCTAATGTAGAAATGAATGAGCGGATTGGTCAAGAAAATATGTTTACATTTGGCCTTTCGGCAAACGAAGTCATCCAATACTATGAACATGGAGGTTATCAATCTACTGAATACTACCATCATGACGAACGAATTAAACAAATAATTAATCAATTAATAAATGGCTTTTTCCCACATGTGTTAGATGAGTTCGAGGTCATTTATGACTCTTTACTTATGCAAAATGACCATTATTTTGTTCTTCGAGACTTTGATTCTTATGTTTGTACACAAGAGAAGATAGGAATTTCCTATCAAATTAGGGATGAATGGTTAAAAAAGAGTGCTATAAATATTGCACATTCTGGCTACTTTTCTAGCGATAGAACGATACAACAATATGCAGACAACGTTTGGAAAATAACTGCTGGTTTATTAGAAAAAAACTGATCTAATATTTACATGTTCATATAGAGAGTGACGAACGACCATTTGATAGGCCACTCTCTTTTTTTTATTTACAGAGTTCAGACCCCGCCTCTTAAGGTGGGGTTTTGCAATTAGGTGGGATTAATTTTGCACCTGCTTATCCGAAGTTAAAGCTTACATAGGTTAAATACATTATTTCTATGGGTATAGTGTAATTTTATGCTTGTGTACTTTGTGAATTATGTTAAACTTTGAAAGGTGTGGAAAAAAACCAAAAATTATACAGCAGGATGGTGAATTAGAGATTGTTTACATCAATTAAGAGGAAGCTTCTAGTGTTATTTATGCTATTAATGATAGGTACGTTATTATTTGTTGCTTTGTTTTTGCAATATCAAACGGAGCAACAAATTGAAAAAGACGTCAAAATACAGGCTGAAAACCTTGTCGAGCAAATAAATAATTACGTAGATTCATTTGTTGAGAAATATGCGATTAGCATTGAAGAGATTAGTAGAGAAAAAGACTTTGAAGCATATGTATTAGCTATGTTATCTGCCAATGAAAGTGACATTAAGGAATTAGACCCTATTATTCTGGACAGATTTAATAATTACTTAGATCTTTATTCCGATGCGTATTTAATTTATGTGGCTGCTCGAAATGACACACTGAAAATTCAGCCACCCGTGGAATTAGGTGAAAACTTTACCGTGTTTGATAGACCTTGGTATACGCTAGCAGAGCAAACCAAGGATAAGGCCATATGGACAGAACCTTATATTAGTGAAGACGGTGAATTAGTAGTAACAGTGTCAAAAGCAATGATAATTGACAACGAGTTTAAAGGGGTCATTGCTGCTGATCTTAAGCTTGAACAATTAGAATCAGTGATGCAGAATATTGATCTAACGAATAACGGTTATCCTTTTATACTTGATAAAAATAAAAATGCCATTGTGCACCCGACAGAGAGAGGGAACAACTTATCTAATCTTGAATTTATAGGCAAGATGTATGGAGAAAATGAACAGGGCTTTTTCCATTATAATTTCAACGGTGAGGAGAAGGTACTTGCATTTGAAACTGTTGATCAAACGGGTTGGAAACTTGGGACGTCTTATACATATAAAGATTTAATGGCCAGTTCCAATAAATTACGTAGTTGGATTATGATTATTTCATTAACAGCTGTAGTTTTATCATTAATTATCGTTTATGTTGTTACGAGTCGCATATTAAACCCAATCATACATTTGAAGAAAGATGTAATGAAGGTAGCTGCTGGAGATTTAACTGTTAAGACAAAACAAAAAACAAGAGATGAAATAGGTGATTTGACTATTCACTTTAACGATATGGTGAAAAATATGCGCCATTTAATCTTAGCTATTGAACGATCTAACAACCATGTATTTGAATCGGTTCAAGGGTTAAGTGCTGTCTCAGAAGAAACAAATGCTTCAAGTGAAGAAATTGCCAAAGCGACAAATGAAATTGCACTTGGAGCATCACGATCAGCGGAGGATATAGAGAAATCCAATCAATTAATTAGTGTACTATCTACTCAAATAAAAAATGTTACAACTCTTACTGATAAGATGTCATTACTATCCGTAGATGCCGAGATAGCAAATGAAAATGGATTTGAGAAGATTGAGGAATTAAAAAGCATATTTTCAAAGACTGAAGAGAATTTTAATACAGTTGATGAAATTATCGTTCATTTAGAGAAGAAAATAGCGGAAATTGAATCTGTCATGAAGACGATTAATGATTTTTCTGAACAAACAAATTTATTGTCTTTGAATGCAAGTATTGAAGCTGCAAGAGCTGGGGAGCACGGTAAAGGATTTGCTGTAGTAGCAAACGAGGTTCGAAAATTAGCTGAGCAATCAACTGTTGCTACTGATCAGGTTCGTAGAACAATACAAAGTATTCAATCAGAATCAAAGCGAACGGTACATGAAATGGCAAATACAAAAAGATATTATAAAGAACAAGCCCTAGTTGTGAATGATACTGAACAAGCGTTTAATACGATTTCAACAATTGTAGACCAATTAAAGAGCTCAATAGATGATGTGCAAGAAGATATGACGAATATTCATAATCATCGACAAGAAGTTTCGCAATCAATTGAGAATATTGCGGCAATGTCACAACAGGCTGTTGCTGCTTGTGAAGAAGTGAGTGCTTCAACTGATGAGCAATCAATAGCATTTAATTCGGTTACAAAAGTATCAGAAGATTTATTAGAGTCAAGTGAAGAATTAACAGAGAGGATTAGCAGATTTAAAGTATAAGAAAGGAGTATATTTAATGTGACTTGGATGACTGGCAAGCGCTAAAGTATGGTGGCTTGCCGAGTCACCTTGATATTTTTATAATTTTGACAGATTGTGCTTATTAGTTATCTCCGTCAAGGAAGTTACCTAAACCGCCCAAAATGCTACCTTCTCCTGTTGTTTTACCTGGAGTTTGAGGGGCACTTGCAAAAATACGATCAGCCAAGCGACTAAATGGCAATGATTGTACCCATACTGTACCTGGACCTCTGACAGTAGCAAAGAATAAGCCTTCACCACCAAAAAAAGCTGTTTTTACTTTTCCAACAAATTCAATATCATAATCTACTTCTTTTGTCATGGCAACTAAACAGCCAGTATCAATACGTAACATCTCGCCAGGCTGAAGCTCACGACGATGAATTGTACCACCAGCATGTAAGAATGCCATTCCATCTCCCTCTAGTTTTTGCATAATAAAGCCTTCGCCACCAAAGAATCCTGCACCAAGCTTACGCTGGAATTCAACGCCAACAGATACCCCTTTAGCAGCACATAAAAAAGCATCTTTTTGACAAATTACTTTCCCATCTAAATCACTTAAGTCAATAGGAATAATTTTACCAGGGTAAGGTGCGGCGAATGAAACGTGTTTTTTCTCGTTCCCTTCATTTGTAAATACAGTCATAAATAAACTTTCCCCAGTAATAACGCGTTTTCCTGCACCCATAAGTTTACCAAACAATCCAGATCCACCACGTTTTGAGCCATCCCCAAAAATTGTTTCCATCTCAATTCTATCTTCCATCATCATCATTGCGCCTGCTTCTGCAATGGTACTTTCACCAGGGTCTAGTTCAATTTCTACAAACTGCATATCGTCTCCGTATAATTTGTATTCAATTTCATGTGCGTTCACGATAATCACCTCAATAAATTTTGTATCATTACGTATATTACATTCGATGTAAATAATGAATCTCCCTGTCTATTGTATAAGATTGTTTCATTTTATCAAATATAAAGTGATGAATTAATGTAGCAATGTGAAGAGATTTGTAACATTATGTATAGTTGTATAAATTGGTTTACTTAAGATCATCATTTTGTAGAAAAACCACTTAGGAAATATGCTAGAAACATGTAGAATATCAGTGTTTTATCGTGTTTGACTTAGGTTCAGATGGTATGCTATTGTAAGCTTACTATTGATTATAAAAGGGCGAAAGTAAGGCTGACAATAGACTTTTAAGAAGTGTGAGTTATATTTGTTACTCAATCTTCAAGTTTTCTTTTTAACCACCATCTTTTGCAATCGGTAGGAATCTTGTTTTACACGAGTTGAGTGTATATTTAGGAGGAAAAAGATTAATGCAAAACGGTACAGTAAAATGGTTTGATAAAGAAAAGGGTTATGGGTTTATAGAAGTGGATGGCGGTGGAGATGTATTTGTACATTACAGTGCAATTGCTGGAGATGGATTTAAAACTTTAGAAGAAGGCGAAAAAGTTAGTTTTGAGGTAGTTGAAGGAGCTCGAGGCCCACAAGCTTCAAACGTCGAAAAGCAATAACATTTGCTTACTTTTGATTGACCTCTTTCTATAGAGGTTATTTTTTATTCCTATTGGTATATAGCATATTTTTTAATTAATTTACATAAAAAAAGCCATTCTTGTTTCGACTCACAAGTGGCTTTTTATTTGAATACGAATCAATCTGTATCATTCTGAATCTTCTAAAGATTCTTCTGTGTACGGGTTTTTCTCGTAAGGTAGTAAATCACCAAATGGTGTCATCATACCTTCCTCGTCTAACAATTGTTCATATTTCTCATGCTGTATATTAGGGTATACCTTTACATTTTTACCTTCGATATCTGTTCCCGCAAAGTTCTCATAGTCCTCTACATAACCTAAGTTTTCATCCGATTCAATATACATATCATTATAGTGGTCTGGTGGATTAACGAGATCAGATGGTGATTCTGAAGTACCAAAACGTGCTACTTCCTGCCATGAATCTTCAGCATCAAAACTTACAGCATCTTTATCATCATTATTAAACTTCCCATATGGAGGTAATAATACTCCCTCTTCAATAGGTCTGTTGTGAGATACAGCCTGATCAGGACTATGTTCTTTGCAATGTAATGCGGTAGGCAGAGCTTGTAAACGTTCAATGGGTATATCCTTTCCACAAACTATGCAAGTGCCATATGTTCCATTGTCTATTGCATCAAGAGCATTTTCGATATCAGTTATTTCTTTTTCAACGTGTTCTAAAAGTGATATATCCTTTTCACGTTCATATAACTCTGTCCCTAAGTCACCTGGATGGTTGTCATAGCTTGATAATTCACCAACTGAATCATGTGCGTCAGAAAGCTTCAGGTTAAAATGATTATTTGCTTTTAGTTGGGACTTAAGTTGGTTTCTAGTAGTAATCAAACTTGAACGGAAGGCTGAAGATTGGTCTTTTGTTAGCATAGCTAGTCTCCTTCCTGTATAGTCAATAATCGAAACGACAGTGCCTGCTTGGATATCCAAGGCATATTATTCAATGTCTAGCTCAAGTGTCAATCGCGTCGAGTGGTTGGCCTGTAGCGCTTAACTGAGCAGCCTGCATGGGTGATAACAGGGCACTTAAGCATTATTATGTCTAGCTCAACATCGTAGCCTCTTTAGGTTCCTTCGCCATACCATTTCAAAACAAAAGCTCATTCAAATGATTATGCCTTAAATGCTTGGCGAGACTAACCTAGTAGGCTCTACTTTTCTTATTGTTTACTTATTGCGGAAAAAAATGATTAAAAATTGTCTTATTTGCAGATTAATTTTATGAGGTGTTGGAATGAAATTAAACGATTTTATGCAGGAAACATTCCCTAATTTAGCGCTAAGACCACCTTTGTTTTATAGTTGGGATATGGGCATACGGTTTGAACTTGGGGTAAACTGGAAAAAAAGTATGATTATCCAAATAATCCATATGTATTAGGATGCTATCAAAGAGCAATTACATTATTTGAAGCTCTACATTCTTCTACGGACGATATATTTGTAGTGATGGATGTAAATGATTTTAATCAAGGTAAAAACATTAAGCGAGTATTAACAAACTTTTCACCCTATGTTGAGAAGTCGTTATTGTATACGTTAAAGCACCAAATAATACCCTATATTTTCCCTGAAGATGATGAACAAGGAACATATAGAACACATAGATTTACTCTAAAGTGTAAATCTACAGAATTTAAATACAAACGTTTGTTAATGGCATTATGCAATCATGATTTAGGAATAAAACCAAGTATTTATCATAGGGTTTATTTCATAAATATTAACAAGAAAACGATCTATCATGTTTACGATGACAGAGGTTGTGATTTATTGGCAACTTCACCTGAAACAATAAGAGGTATGTATAACAGGTATAATAATTGGATTTTGGATTATGACAAACCTGAAATTAACAAGATTTTTAATTGAAATATGTTGAGGGAAACACCGTAGCCGGTGTTTCCCTCACATATTAATAATCAACATACCATTACTAAAAAACATTAATCGATGTGAACACAAAAAAAACACGACGATAAGCCGTGTTTAAAACCAGTAACTTAATAGTAAGCCAAGTGAGAGTAAAAAACCAAAATGAGTATTTGTTTTGGCTGTAGCCTTCATAGCGGGCATCATTTGTATCGGAATGTTTTTTCCAACGAAGCCCTTTGTAGCTTTAATTGCACTTGGAATACTTATCAATACTAACAAAACCCATGGTGAAGAAATATTAGCTAACACTAAGATAACAACCCAGCCATATGAGATGATAAACATACCAGCTAATAATTTTATTGCATTGGGTCTACCTAGAATAATAGCTAATGTATTTCGTCCATTTTCTTTATCACCATCTAAGTCACGAATATTATTTGCAAGCAGTATAGCTCCAACTAATATTGAGACGGGTATAGATACAAGTATACTTGCTATTGAAACCGTATCAGTTTGAATAAAATAGGAAAGTAAAATGATAATTAGCCCCATAAATGTGCCAGCAACTATTTCTCCAAAAGGTGTGTACGCAATCGGGATAGGTCCGCCTGTATAATAATATCCAGCTAGCATACAAATTGTCCCAATAAGTGCTAACCACCAGCTACTATTCAAGCATATATATATACCTAAAAATGTTGCAGTAGCAAACAAAAGAAAAGCGGCTATTAGGACAGTCTTTGGCTTTACTCCATCTCTTACTATTGCTCCTCCAATTCCGACTGACTCTTCATTGTCCAATCCCCGTTTAAAATCGAAATATTCATTAATCATATTTGTTGCTGCTTGAATGAGTATACAAGCAATTAACATGACTAGAAATAGCGGCGTATTTATCTGGGTTTGCTCTAAAGCAAGTGCTGTACCGATAAATACAGGGACGAAGGCAGCAGTAAGTGTATGTGGCCTTGTTAAATTCCACCACACCTTCCATCCTTTATTTTGTTTGGGCATTATGGATTTTTGTTTCATATTTATTTGTGACTCCATAATTTCTCCTCCCCTCTTAAAGAGAAATTTAACATAAAAAAGGCTGTTTTCATATCGATTGTTGTATATAAATTAAAGCACGAATACAACGAGGATGTGTTAGCTTTTAAAAAGTTCCAACTTTAAAAGACCTCATCTAGCTATGCTTTAGTAAAATAGCAACAATTTTAACGAAAAGAGCTATAAAAAATTATGAATACAAATTAAGTGTAGAAAAAGGGTAAGACCCTGTCAATCATTTTAGGGGATTTTGACAAATACTTTTGCTGTTAACTTTTAGGTAAAGAAAATTGTATGTCATTTTAGTTTTCTTATTTTAAAAAGAGTAATATAATAATGAATGGATTCGTATAGAAAATTTGATATGAAGTATGAAGAAATGTAGCGGATATATCTTAGAAATTACCAATATTGACAGTGTATATGACTAAGTGTATCTTAAAATGTGTGTTTGTTAAAGTAGAAAGAGAATTAAGCATTTATTATATATAAGAATAACGTTTCATCATTCGGGGGGATTATTGTGGTTGCAGTACAACAAACTGCTGCGTATGAACAACTATTACAAGGAATTAGTAGATCGAAAAAACATACAAAGCCTATACTAACAAGTATAGTAAAAAAAACTCCATATAAAGATCCCCTGTTATTTTATGAGGCTGCGAAACAATCCTATGAAGGAGAACGCTTTTTTTGGACAGACCCTAGTGATGAAATCATTTTAGTCGGGCTAGGTACCGTATTTTCAATAGTAGCCCAAGAGCATAGATTTGAGACTGTTGAAAAAGAATGGGAACGCTTTTTAACTAATTGTGTTAAGCAAGAACAAACTTGTCCGTTTGGGACTGGGCCCATTCTGTTAGGTGGTTTTTCCTTTGATCCATTAAAACAATCAACTTCTTTATGGGGTAAATATCCCCCTGCGAAATTTATATTGCCAGAGCTCATGCTCACGATAAATAAAGGGGATGCTTGGATAACTTCTAATATCATTTGTCAGCACTCATCTGATCCTATAGAAATATTAAAGGATTTGGAAAATAAAATGGAACATATTCTACAATCAGAATGGTCTTGGCAGCCTAATGATAAATGGAAACATTCATATCGTCAAACTGAAATTGAACCTGAACTTTGGATAGATTCTGTTGACAATGTAACACAAGATATTAAACAAGGTGAGCTAGATAAAGTTGTGTTAGCAAGGGAGACAAGACTTCATTTTGACAGTAAAGTAAACGTGACGTCTGTACTAAATAATCTTCGAGCTGAGCAGCCTATGAGTTATATATTTGCTTTCGAAAGTGGTGAAGATTGTTTTATTGGTGCCTCTCCCGAAAGATTAATAAAAAAAGAAAATAGTAAGGTATTATCTACATGTTTAGCAGGCTCTATCAAAAGAGGGAAAACATTGAACGAGGATAAAATGCTTGGTAATTCCTTATTATGTGATAAAAAGAATTTACATGAACATGAGCTTGTCGTCCAAATGATCAAAAAAGCAATGTTAAACTTCTGTAATACAATAGAAGCTCCTAGTCACCCAACATTGCTTAAAATGCGTCATATTCAGCATTTATATACACCTGTTATATGTACAGTAAAAGATCATATTTCGTTTTTATCTATGGTGGAAAAGCTTCACCCAACCCCTGCATTGGGAGGGTTTCCAACAGATAAAGCTATTAAGAAAATAAGAGAAGTTGAACAATTAGATAGAGGATGGTATGCAGCTCCTATCGGCTGGGTTGACGCTAATAATAGTGGAGAATTTGCAGTAGCTATTCGATCAGCTCTTTTTCAGGGACAGGAAGCTTCGCTATTCGCTGGTTGTGGGATTGTAGCTGATTCCGATCCACAAAGTGAATATGAAGAAACTAAATTAAAACTGAAGCCTATGCTCTCAGCAATAGGGGGTATGAGTCATGAAGAAAATGAATAATAATAATTCTTTAACTGCTTTTGTGTTGGCTTTTGTAGATGAATTAATAAAAGTCAATGTCACAGATGTTGTGATTAGTCCTGGATCTCGTTCCACACCTATGGCTATGATAATGGCTGAGCACCCAATGATGAATGTTTATGTAAACATTGATGAGCGCTCAGCCGCTTTTTTTGCTTTAGGTATAGCTAAGTCGAAAAGAAAGCCAGTAGCCATATTATGTACATCAGGAACAGCAGCTGCTAATTATATGCCTGCCATTGTCGAGGCATATTATTCAAGAGTTCCCTTAATCGTACTTACAGCAGATCGACCACATGAATTACGTGATATCGGTGCACCACAAGCTATAAATCAAATTGGATTATTTGGAGAGTATACGAAATGGTTTGCTGAGATGGCAATACCTGAAGATACACCTGAAATGCTTAATTATGTAAGAACCTTTGCAAGTCGAGCATCAGGAACAGCTATGCAAGCACCAAAAGGTCCTGTTCATTTGAATTTTCCATTTAGAGAACCACTTGTACCATTAATGGAAGCAATTGAACATCATGATCAAGGCAGTTATGTGAATGTTACAATAGGTGCGCCTAGCTTAACAACAAATCAATACGACAGTATTCGCGATCGTATAGCAGCTAAGAAGAAAGGGCTAATTATTTGTGGAGCCATAGATGACCCTTCCTTTGCTGAAGCGGTAATAGAGCTAGCTGAAAAATTACAATATCCAATATTCGCTGATCCGTTATCTCAACTTAGAAGTGGTCACCATAATAAAGAACTAATTATTGATAGTTATGATACGATCTTAAGAAATAAACAAATTCTTCAATTGTATAAACCTGAGGTTATTATTCGATTTGGTGAAATGCCAGTTTCAAAAGCATTAACATTATACATAAAACAGCTTGATCATATTGATCATATAGTCATTGATGGCGGAGGGGGCTGGAGAGAGCCAACTTTATCTGCTTCAGACATGATTCATTGTGATGAAGTGAATTTTTGTAGTGGGCTTAGTGATGTTATTAAAGAACTTAATAAAAAATCCCATTGGGTAACACAGTGGATAGAAATGAATGCGATGATAAAATCAATATGGAATGGTTTAGAATATGAAGAGAACTTGTTTGAAGGAAAAGTATTTTCTGAATTAACAAAAACACTTCCTTATAACACTACATTATTTGTAGGAAATAGTATGCCAATAAGAGACCTAGACTCCTTTTTTCTTACAAATGATAAATCAATTAGAGTATTGGCAAACAGGGGAGCTAACGGAATAGATGGTATTGTTTCTACGGCACTCGGTGCTAGTATAAATTGCTCACCTCTAGTACTTGTCATTGGAGATCTGTCATTCTATCATGATTTAAATGGATTGTTGGCAGCGAAAATGCACAAACTTAATATGACAATTATTGTTATAAATAATGATGGTGGTGGTATTTTTTCATTTTTACCACAGGCTCAACACCAAAATCATTTTGAGACTTTATTTGGAACACCTTTGGGTCTTGATTATGAGTATGTTGTTAATATGTATGGTGGTGAATTTAACCGTGTTACTAAGTGGAACGACTTTCGAGAAAAGGTTCAACAGTCTATTCACACTGATGGATTATCCGTTATTGAATTAACAACTGATAGAACTACGAATGTTGAAATGCATCGCTCCTTATGGAACATGGCAGTCGCTGAAATTGATGCCTTTTTAGGTGTAGATCATGAAAATTGAGTTAAATAACGTGCTCTACAATATTGAGATTGTAGGGGAAGGTCCACCATTAATACTGTTACATGGCTTTACAGGCTCTATCAAGAGTTGGCAACCATTTATTCGTATGTGGGGAGCTAAGTCAACTCTTTATTTAATAGATATAATAGGTCATGGAGATACAGCATCACCCATGGATAGTAATAGATACAATATGGAATCTATTTTGTTAGATTTGGTTCAACTTCTAAACAATTTTCACATAACAAAAACGAATGTTCTCGGCTATTCAATGGGTGGTAGAATGGCATTATCACTAGCAATGTCATACCCTGAACGAGTAGATAAGCTAATACTAGAGAGCAGTTCACCAGGCTTAGAAAAAGAACAAGAACGACTACTCAGAAAAAAGACTGATGAACAATTAGCTGAAGCGATCGAACAATATGGAATGGAGTGGTTTGTGGATAAATGGACAAACCTCCCACTTTTTCATAATATGAAGAAACTACCTGTTCAAACCAAGGAGTTGATTCGTAAACAACGCCTGGAAAACAATCCAATTGGCTTAGCTAATAGCCTTAGAGGATTTGGAACAGGAGCGCAGCCATCATGGTGGGACAAATTATCTTCGTTTCCTCATCGAACATTATTAATAACAGGTATGGATGATATAAAGTTTCACAATGTCGCAAAAAAAATGGTAAAATTATTACCACATGCTAAGTGGGAGGCAATTAATCATGCTGGTCATACAATTCATGTGGAACAACCAAGAATTTTTGGTAAAATAGTATATGAGTTTTTGTAAGCGTAAACTACATAAATATAAGGGGGATTACATAAGTGGGAAGAGAGTGGGTTTCTGAGAGAAAGTACGAAGATATTTTATATGAGACTTATAATGGCATTGCAAAGGTAACGATTAATCGTCCTGAAGTACGCAATGCATTCCGTCCAAAAACTGTAGTGGAGTTGATAGATGCTTTTGCATATGCTAGAGACGATGCTAACATTGGTGTTATTGTTTTAGCTGGTGCAGGTGATGAAGCGTTTTGTGCAGGAGGAGATCAAAAGGTTCGAGGGCATGGAGGCTATGTAGGTGAAGATGAAATTCCTCGTTTAAATGTATTAGACCTTCAGCGCTTAATTCGTGTTATTCCAAAGCCAGTAGTTGCGATGGTATCTGGATATGCTATTGGTGGAGGACATGTATTACATGTTGTGTGTGATTTGACAATTGCAGCAGAAAATGCTGTTTTTGGTCAAACAGGGCCTAAAGTCGGTAGCTTTGATGCTGGCTATGGATCTGGCTACCTAGCTAGAATTGTTGGACATAAAAAAGCTCGTGAAATATGGTATTTATGTCGCCAATATAGTGCACAAGAAGCGATGGATATGGGATTAGTAAATACTGTTGTTCCTCTAGAACAACTTGAAGACGAAACCGTACAGTGGTGTGAAGAGATGCTAGAGAAAAGCCCAACAGCTCTTCGTTTCTTAAAAGCAGCATTTAATGCTGATACTGATGGCTTAGCAGGCATCCAGCAATTTGCAGGAGATGCCACTTTATTGTACTATACGACTGATGAGGCAAAAGAAGGTCGTGACGCATTTAAAGAAAAACGTAGCCCTGACTTTAAACAGTTTCCACGTTTTCCTTAATATGAGCAATTAAATAAGATTTTTAATCCTTTATAATAAATAGGATAAGTGTAAAAGACAGCTTGGTGGGTAACTTCATCAAGCTGTTTTACTATCGTTATAAGGACATCTTGTGAGGTGGTTTTCATGAGTATGCAACAAGTCATTCCAAACTTTTTACTACAACGGGCTAAATTAACTCCTAACCGTATTGCCGTTACTTATCATAAAGAGCAAATTACATTTTTAAATTTACACGAACGGGCTATAACGAAGGCAAGAAAGTTACACTCTTTTGGTGTGAAAAAGGATGATACAGTAGCAATATTAATGAATAATAGTATAGAATTTATCGAAATCATCCATGCGTTAAAACATATTGGTGCCATTACTGTTTTCCTTAATACTCGGCTAACTGAAGCAGAAATTACATGGCAAATTGTTGATGCTAGAGTAGATTATTTTATTACTGAGGATGCATTTTCTAACATTTCTAAAGGAATAGCTAATGAAAATCCTTTATTGAATATAGTAAGTGTGAAACAACTTGATCGTTTACAAGAAACGGAATTTTCGTTAATTGAAGAATTTCCTTTACATGAAATCGATACAATCATGTATACATCAGGAACGACTGGCAAACCGAAAGGTGTTATTCAAACATACGGTAATCATTGGTGGAGTGCTGTTGGCTCTGCTTTGAATTTAGGTTTACATGAGAAGGATCGTTGGTTGTTGGCGGTTCCTATATTTCATATAAGTGGATTATCAATTTTGATGAGGAGTGTTATATATGGAATGACTGTCATTCTTCATGACCGGTTTATTCCATCTCAAATAAATCAATCGATCACGCGTGATGGGGCAACAATTGTTTCTGTCGTAGCTGTTATGCTTCAAAAAATGATAGATGAGCTAGAAGATCATTCTTACCCACCCTATTTTCGATGCATGTTAACAGGTGGTGGGCCTGTGCCAACACCATTACTTAAAAAGTGTAAGGAAAGAGCCATACCGGTTTTTCAAACATATGGTATGACCGAAACAGCATCGCAAATCGTTACACTCACACCTGAAGATAGCCTCAACAAGGTCGGGTCGGCGGGAAAACCATTATTCCCTGCTCAAGTACGAATTGAGAAAGACGGAGACATAGTTGCAGCAAATGAAACTGGTGAAATTGTTGTAAAAGGTCCAAATGTAACAAGCGGTTATTTATTTCAAGAAGAAATTACTAGAAAAGCAATTATTAACGATTGGTTTTATACAGGAGATATAGGCTATATTGATGATGATGGATTTTTGTATGTACTCGATCGACGATCTGACCTCATTATATCTGGTGGGGAAAATATCTATCCAGCAGAAATAGAATCCGTCCTACTTTCACATCAAGATATTGACGAAGCAGGAGTAATAGGAGTGTTTGATAAAACGTGGGGACAAGTACCATGTGCTTTTATCAAATGTAAGAATGATGTAGACGTTTCAGAAAGTGAGCTTATTCAATATTGTTCGACTAGGCTTGCAAAGTATAAAGTTCCTAATAAAATTGTGTTTGTTCAGGAGCTGCCAAGAAACGCAAGCAATAAACTATTACGTAGGAAACTATATGAGTATATAAGAAATTAATTATCATGTGTGATAAATAGAGGGGGAAATGAGAAGCTGGATATACATACTATTACGCTCCATGTAACTAAAATGAAGTTATTATCCCCATTTGTGTCAAGCTTGGAAACTGTTCAAAATAGGGAATCAGTATTAATTGAAATAAAAGATCGTGAAGGTTTTATTGGGTGGGGAGAAGTAGTTGCGTTCTCTTCGCCATGGTATACAGAGGAAACGATTAAAACGTCGCTACATATGTTAGAAGATTTTTTAATTCCAAAGCTATTTGCAGAGTCTATTACACATCCATCTGAAGTATTTGGTGTGTTAGCTAATGTAAAACGAAATCGAATGGCAAAAGCAGGTTTGGAAACAGCAGTATGGGATTTATTTGCGAAAAGGCAAAATGTTTCACTAGCTAGCTTGCTTGGCGGTAAGAAGAAATCTGTTGATGCTGGGGTTGTAGTTGGGTTGGATAGCACGAAAAACATGCTGAAAACTATAGAAAGGAGATTATTAGAAGGGTACCGAAGAATAAAAATAAAAATTGCACCTGATGAAGATGTGGAAATTATTAAGGAGATTAAAAAAGAATTTCCTAAGATTCCTTTAATGGTAGACGCTAATTCAGCTTACAACCTAGCAGACATAGATCGATTAAAGGCTTTAGATGAATATGAATTAATGATGATTGAGCAGCCCCTTGCCTCTGATGATATTATCGACCATGCTAAGGCTCAACGCGTGCTCAAAACACCAATTTGTTTGGATGAGAGTATAACGTCATATGATGATGCTAGAAAAGCAATCGAGCTAGGCAGCTGTCAAATTATGAATGTTAAAATTGGTCGTGTAGGTGGTTTATATGAAGCTATTCGGATTCATGATATTTGTAAATCAAATAATATACCTGTGTGGTGTGGTGGCATGCTTGAAACAGGGATATCGAGGGCACATAATATAGCTTTAGCTTCTTTAGAAAACTTTTCTATTCCTGGAGATATTTCAGCGTCATCGAGGTATTGGGAACGAGATGTCATTATTCCTGAAGTTACTGTTAATCGTGGACAAGTGGATGTTCCGAACAACCCAGGGATTGGTTTTGATATTAATTATAAGTTCCTTGAAGAAATTACGATAACTAAAAAACAGTTCCTGAGGAAATAGTCTAGAAACTGTAATCGTAATGTGAATCTCTTGACATTATACCCTCTCAGGTATAGAATGAGTATAATTTTATAAGAGTGAGGGGGATGATGATTGGATTATCTCTTAATAATTATACTGATTAGCTTAACTTATTTATTTTACACAAGATATTTCCCTATAATCGGTGTACGATGTGTAGATGTAAAGCGACACGATAACCATCAAGAAAAATTTACGTTAGTAGACATTAGGGATTATAATGTTTCGCATAAGTTACCTTATAAAAATGCTGTTAACGTACCTATGGCTTACTTGAAGCGAAATTATAATGACTTACCTAAAAATGAAGTTCATATTATCGCCTCAGACAAAATAGAAAAAAACATGGGTATCCGTTTTTTACGTAGTAAAGGATATAAAATAATTAGTTATACGATGACTGACTGCACTTGTAAATGAATATAAGTTTTTAGGTGGTGTAAAAATGGAATACAATAATCAAGTGAAGAATAGAGTAAAAAGAACTGAAGGACAAATTAGAGGAGTCTTAAAAATGATGGAGGAAGACAAAGACTGTAAAGAGGTAATTACACAATTATCAGCAGCACGAGCTGCCATCGATCGTACAATTGGTGTAATCGTTAGCTCTAATTTAGTTGAGTGTGTCGAAAACGCTGATGAAAAGGGCTATAAAAAAGAAGAAATAGTGAAAGAAGCAGTAAATTTATTAGTTAAAAGTAGATAATTAATTTTTGAATGAGGACTCTTTGCTAAGATTTGCTGCTATTGATATTTACGATACTATAAGCAGTTGAATACGTGTTTATATCTTAGTACAAATAGCAATTAGCGTAAGTGAAAGGGCTGAGACCCTTTTTTTAGAAAAAAATATACCCTTATGGGTAAATAGACTGGAGAATGAAGATGAAGCAGATAACTAGTAAAGAAGTTGAGGAAACGTTAAGAAATAATAAAACCTTAAATATCATTGATGTTCGTGAAGTAGATGAGGTAAGGACAGGGATCATTCCAAATGCGATTCATATACCATTAGGTTTATTAGAATTTCGTTTACATGAATTAGACAAATCTAAGGAGTATATTATAGTATGTCGTTCAGGAAATAGAAGTGGTCTAGCTACACGCTTCTTAGAAGGACAAGGTTTTAGAGCAATAAATATGATTGGTGGTATGCTCTCTTGGAAGGGAGAAATAGGATATCATGATTTAGTCGGATAAAAATGACAATATAGTGAAGAAAATACTTTTAAATAATTTTCTCATAGTTTCCTCACATTTAGTTGCTAAGCTAACTTAGAAAATACTAAGGGGGGATGCATATGAGGAAGTTTTTTATTTTCTCAGTTTTTCTTACGATTAGTTTAGGAGTATTGGTGGGGTGTAGCAATAGCGAAAATGGCGTAGAGGAAGCTTCGGAGGTGGCTAGTGGTGAGCAGCTATCCTCACAACAAAATATTGATACACATGAAGTTGTTGCTGTTGAACCCACTGATGAACATACGTGTGCGTTCTGTGATATGAAGGTATATGGTATGGAACATGAAATGGGGGTATTTACAGCACAAATTCAAATGGAAGATGGTGAGCATTATTTTTTTGATGATGTTGGCTGTTTACTTAATTATGAAAGAGGCAAGGATGAACAAGCAATTGCAAAATGGGTGAGAGATTACAATTCATCAGAGTGGATTGATCTGGACGGCTCAGTTCCGGTAAAAGCGGATATCATAACACCTATGAAATATGGTTACGCATTATTTAACTCAGAAAAAGCTGCTCAAACCTTTGTTGATGAGCGTAAAGACATCAATGCTGTTATCTCTTCATGGGATGAAATTGATCATGTGTCTCATGAACGTTACATGAAAAAAATGGGGCAAAACGAAGAAGGCCATGATGGGAATTAAGCATTAATAATAATAGATCATTACTTACACAAAACAATTGATTGAAAAAAGATGATGCCATATATTGCTGCCAGAACGTATATTGCGAAATATGTTAATGAAATCGTAATCCTGGTTAACGATGTAAAGCTGTTAATAACTTTAATGGATTCGTGTTTTTATACGTAGGCTCTTTTTGTAAATTTCGCTGTGTTTTATAAAAAATCTGAAAATTATCAAGGGTTGATCCGTGCCCCATAATTTAAAAGTAGTAAAGATGCTGTGAATGCGATTTGTGCAAGAGTAATAAACATCATACAACATAAAGTTAGTCTAAAGAAAAGACTGTACGCGATCATTAATTCGTATGGAAACAATATTCTGTGCAATATGCAAAAATAGTTCTACTAAAAACACCGTCCAAGATTTAGATTCTGGTCGGTGTTTTTTAGTAGGGCTATTTACGTAAACATTGTTGCTATTGTTATCAAATTAATATTATAAAAAGTGGTTTATATTGTTCGGCATTGTTGTTCAGAAGAAAAGATTTTCTTAATAAAAAAACACAATCAATGAGAAAACAGTCTTTAGTATAATAAGTTTGTTCATTGGCTTATTATACGCTGGAGTGAACTGAATGAAAGAAAACTTCTTCAAGAGATCGATATTCGCCATCTCTACTGCACAGATTGTGAATTGAATCATTGATTAGCATTTGACCTTGATTGATAAAAACAACTGTATCTGCAAGATCTTCAACAACTGAAAGGACATGAGATGAAAAAATGATCGTTTTGCCTTTCTCTTGTTCATGTTTGATAATTTGTTTAAAGCGACGTACCCAGTATGGGTCCAGTCCGTTAGTTGGTTCATCTAATACGAGGATAGGTGATTCAGATAACAAAGCTTGAGCGAGTGCAAGTCTTTGCTGCATCCCCTTTGAATATTCTTTTACTTTTTTATGTTGGTCGTTCTCTAACCCGACTAAGCGAATAAATTTTGTTACTTGATTGAGTGGCAATTTTTCTAGCTTTGCAAAAAAAGTGAGTACTTCATATCCAGTTAAAGTTTTCGGGAAAACCATGCTATCCGGCATATAAGAAAACATTGATTTATAGAAGGTGTTTTTAGCAGAAACTTTATGTTTATTCAAATAGATTTCTCCAGATGTGGGAGTAATAATACCGATTAGCATCTTTATAATAGTACTTTTCCCAGCACCATTACTGCCACAAAGAGCAAGACATGTTCCTTTTTGAACTGTAAAATGGATATTTTGTACTTGATTATTGTTATTATAAATTTTTGTGACATTATGGCATTCTATCACGATGTCCAGTTTACTCATTTCTAATCCCCTTCTTCACAAATAGGTTTGCTAGTATTAATGGCGATATTATCCATAAGGTCGTTGCTGAAGAAAATGCGATATTGCCTATCATTCCTTGTGCCCAAACTGTGAAATCATACAATGTCGGTCCAAATATTTCTCCGCTATTCATCATCAATATTGTCCACACTCTTATAATTTCTACTGGATTGAATAATGTTGATACCGTAATGATTGGTAAAACAAATGAACGATCAACAAATGTAATTAAACCTACGACGCCAAATTCGTAAAATAGCACGAGTGTAGCCCAAACTACTAGACTAAATCCTAATGCTTCAAAACGATTAGTAGATATAACTCCGATGCATATTGCAACCGCTAAAAACATCATCGTTAATAGTAATGTAAAAAATACGAATAATAAAAATAATGTAGTTGATATACTACCATGCTGTAATAATAGTATCACTCCAGCTAAGCCATACCCTAGGAAAATAACAGAAGCTAGAGCTATCAACATGCCAATATATTTCCCAATTAGAAACTTTCGAGGCGGTAGCGCGTATGTTAATAACAAAGAAAAGCCACCGTCTTCCTTTTCGCCAGCAATAAATGAGCTCCCTGTTAATAGAGTAACTAAAGGAATAAGAAATAAAGATAGATTTAAAAGACTACCAGTCATTCTAGTAAAACCATCGTAGCCCGCTTCAGTATTCATTCCACTAAAATAAACAATAGTAACTGCTAAGGTCGTAAATAACAAAGCAAAACTTGGAATCCATCTACTTCTCGTCATAAGCTTTAGTTCTTGTTTCGCTATAATCCATATGCTCATCATTAAAATCCATCCCAGTTATGATTGAACAAATCAACATATTTTAGCAGCTCACCTTTTTTTTCTTCTTCAATATAAGCCTCGGCTTGTTGTTTCGTGGCAAAAGATATAACTCCATAAGCCATCGGTGTCCAAAATTCTTGATGATAGGCAAAGTGTGCATCTTGTAATTCAATCCATTCGTTAGATTTAATATCGCGAACATATGATTTGTTGATTGCTGTATTATTTTCTTCACTACTTTCTATGTATTCGATCATACAACCAATATCATCGAAAGTTAGAATTTCACCATTGTCTAATATGACCTCTGTTGCATGATCGATATGTGCAACACTCATGTTACAAATCGTACAAATATCTATATCTGGATTAATTTCTCGTGGTTTAAAAGCAATCTCTTTACTACAAGATGATAATAGGATTGTAATCATTATTGTAGAAAGCAGTACATAATTTCGTTGCATCACTACATCCTCCCAATATAAAATATAAAGCTACTTATAAGTAGAAACAATATTGCAATAAAGCCAATGGCTATATTTCTTTCATGCATCTCAGTAATGTCTGTTGAAATAGAAATTGGTTCCACAAGTGGAAATGGATCAACAATGTTTGCAACGCTTAACGATGGGACCATTGATTCAACGGTAGTCCATATTTTAATAGCAGGACTTTCAAAATAGAACTGAATATAAGGCTGCTTACTTAGTATTTCGTTATACATTGAACCTGTTTTATATGGTAGTTCTCCTATGCCATCCCCGCTTAAATCAAATGAGCGATAATCATCCCAATAGTTGTTGTAAAATCCCTTTTCTTCTGTGATCAATTTTATTTGAGCTACGTTTCCCATAAAGTTATTGTTAGTAATCTTGCAATCTTCATTGTTAGCTAAAATACTTATACCTACATGATTTCCAGCAACGACATTATGATTGACTTCACATTGACGTGCATTTTGTAGAGCTATACCGTTACTATTTTGTATCATTTTGTTGTCAATTAAGGAAATATCATCGGAATCATAAATAAGTGCTCCGTATCCATGGTAGCTAAGCTGCTTTGCAAAAGTATTGGCATAAATGTAAATTCTTTCGGATGCCATAATCATTAATCCATTGATGTTGGACACTAAATAATTCCCCTGTACAACTCCACCTTCACCATACATGAAATGTACAGCATAACGTGATTGAGTGATTTCATTATCAATAACTTTACTATTTGTTGCAAAATCAATATACACGCCATCTTGCACTTTGTTAATTGTATTTTCTTTCACAATATTGTTATTGCCAGAAAACAGGTGAACACCGTTACCACGTTTAGCAAAATGTACAGGGTAGCTCGTGATAAAATTATTAATAATGTGGTTGTCATTTCCTTCAACGTAAATACCAAAATGAACATCAGTAAATGTATTAGATTTAATTGTCACGTTAGAGGACTTGACGAAGATACCTGCATCATTGTCATCTCTTCCGCTTTGAGTAATGTGAAAACCTTCTACAATCACCTCTGGTGATTTGATTGTAATTACTGAACCGGTGTTATTTCCGTGTAGGATTACCCCTTCTTCAGCAATTAAGTAAATAGGTTTTTCAATAAAGATGTTTTCCTTGTATACTCCTTTTGTTATAACGACTTTTCCTCCTTCTGGTGCTTTGTTTATAACCTGTTGAATAGAAGTGCCAGGCATTACGATCAATAAATGGCTCTGTTGAGCGTTTGACTCCATTGGAAACATAGTAAAACTAATAAATAATGTGAAGGTAATCATTTTCTTTATCATTGATTTCCACCCTAGAACACTTTTTTATCGGTAGTATACTTAAGAGTTGTGAAAAAACAAGAAAGTTTCAGTGACATAACGTTGACAAATACGTGTTTTAAAAAAAAATTCATAAATAAGATTTATTTGTTGATAAAAATTAAAATATATAATAAAATACTCATAGGGGTAAAGGTAATAAGTCGAAACATTAAATATGGTATCTAAATTTTTTTTGTTAAACAATATACCCTTGGGGGTAAAAAAGGGAGGGTTGAAGCAATGGGAGAAGTAAAAAAGACAACAATTGTCTTATTCAGTGGTGATTATGATAAGGCAATGGCAGCATATATTATTGCGAATGGTGCCGCAGCATATGATCATGAAGTAACTATTTTTCATACTTTTTGGGGCTTAAATGCTTTAAGAAAGGATCAGTCAATTCAAGTGAAAAAAGGCTTTGTTGAAAAAATGTTTGGCAAAATGATGCCTAGAGGTGCAGATAGAATGGGACTATCCAGGATGAACTTTGGAGGAATGGGTCCAAAACTAATTAAAAATATTATTAAAAAGCATAATGCTGTGCCTGTTCCGCAGTTGATAGATATGGCGAAGGAGCAAGAAATAAAACTGGTAGCTTGTCAAATGACTGTAGACTTATTAGGGCTTAAAAAGGAAGAAATTATCGATGGCGTTGAGTTTGCTGGAGTTGGTGCTTATTTAGCGGACGCAGAGGATGGAAATGTAAACCTGTTTATCTGAGACTATTTGCGTATATTGCTCGTAGTTCTAGCCGTTTGTAACAGCTGAGATAATACCCCGAATGTATATTGAATAAACTATTTAATTACACTTGATCATATTGAATAAAAAAATTTATATATATAAATACCCTTATGGGTATAGAAGGAGGAGACAAATTGATTTCAAATAAAGTACTCGACACAAAAGGCTTATCATGTCCAATGCCAATCGTAAAAACAAAGAGAGCAATTAATGAAATGAATTCAGGTGAAATTTTAGAAATACATGCTACTGACAAAGGTGCAACAAAAGATCTTACAGCATGGGCAAATGCTACAGGCCATGAATTGTTGAAAGCGACTGATGAAAACAACGTATTTAAATTTTGGATTAAAAAAGGGTAGATGTGAGTAAGTGATTCAGAAATTATTATTTTGGAGGTATTTCAAGTGAACTCGATTAAAACAGATCATGTTTTAGATGCAAAAAATTTATCATGTCCAATGCCTATCGTGAAAACAAAAAAAGCTATGAATGACATACGGCCAGGTCAAGTACTAGAAATTCAAGCCACAGATAAAGGCTCTACAGCAGACCTTAAGGCTTGGTCAGAAAATACAGGAAATCAATATTTAGGAACGATAGAAGAAGGTGCCATCATAAGACACTATTTACGTAAATCAGCTGATGAAGAATTAGCTGAAACAAAACATCCCATTGTAATAAACAATGAACAGTTATTAACAAAAATAAATACAGATGAGGATATTGTAATCCTAGACGTAAGAGAACCATCTGAATTTGTCTTTAATCATATTCCAGGTTCAGTATCAATTCCGTTTGGTGAATTAGCAAGCCGCATCCATGAAGTAAATGAAGATGATGATATTTATGTAATATGTCGAACTGGTAGTAGGAGTGATTTAGCAGCACAGCAATTAACAAAAAAAGGATTTAAAAAAGTTACTAATGTCATCCCTGGTATGAGTACTTGGAAAGGTGAAACTACTAAATTAATTTAATGAAAGGGGGATTGGTCATGGCAAATGTAACTGTCTATACGACGTCTACATGTCCTTATTGTACTAAAATGAAAAATTTTTTAGCCTATAAAGGAATTCCCTATAAAGAGGTTAACCTTGAGAGTAATCAGCAAGCTGTAGAAAAAATTCTTGCCGCAACTGGTCATATGGGTGTTCCTCAAACAGAAGTAAATGGAAAATGGGTATTAGGATACGATCCGAACAAGTTGATGGAATTGGTAGAGCCTTTAATAAACAATTAAAAAAATTCAAAAAATGATACGGAGGAAAAAAAGATGTCAAACAAAGTAGCAATCATCGCATCCAATGGAGGATTATTTGATGCTTATAAAGTGTTTAATATAGCCACTGCTTCAGCTGCAACTGACGCAGAGGTTGGTATTTTCTTCACCTTTGAAGGACTTAACCTGATTCATAAGGAAGCACATAAGAACCTCCCGCTTCCACAAGGCAAGGAGCATTTTGAAGAAGGTTTTACGGCTGCTAAAGTACCACCGATTGCAGAGTTAGTTCAAATGGCAAAAGATTTAGGCGTGAAAATGATTGCATGTCAAATGACAATGGATGTTATGCAATTACAAAAAGAGGATTTTGTTGAAGGTATTGATGTCGGCGGTGCGGTGACGTTTTTAGATTTTGCTAAGGATGCAAATGTTTCACTAACATTTTAATGAAAGAAGGGAAAATACATGAGTGTAAGAGAAATTACAAGCGCTGAAATATTAGAGAATATTCTTGAACGAGAACAAGTATTTATTCTTGACGTGCGAAATGAGAGCGACTTTAAAGATTGGAAAATTGAAGGGGTGAATATTGACCATTTAAACATACCTTATTTTGAACTGTTAGATGGTGTTGAAGATATTATTAAGCAATTACCAAAAGATACAGAAATACTTGTTGTTTGTGCCAAAGAGGGATCTTCGAAAATGGTAGCTGAAATGCTCAGTGAGGAAAGGTTAGCTGCCTCTTATTTAAAAGGTGGTATGAAGTCGTGGAGTGAATATTTGTATAAAACAGAAGTTTATCGTGATAAAGATATGAAAGTATATCAATTTATTAGAGTTGGTAAAGGGTGCCTATCATATATGATCGTTTCTGGCGAAGAAGTATTAATCGTAGATCCCGCACGTTTTACTAATATTTATAAAGAAATAGCGGATGATGAAGGGGCTACAATTACCCATGTTGTTGACTCTCACCTCCATGCTGACCATATATCGGGTGGGCGTCAACTTGCAGTAGAAACAGGCGCTAAATATTATGTCATGAAAAGTGAAGGCGCAGTGTTCAATCATGAACCGTTTGAGGAGCATGAAAAAATTGAGTTTGAAAAGGTTACTCTTGAAGTCATTGCTATTAAAACGCCTGGACATACCCCAGGGAGTGTTTCTTTCTTTGTAAATGACAAGCTACTCTTTTCAGGAGATACAATTTTTGTAAGTGGATTAGGACGACCAGATTTAGGTGGTAAGGTAAGAGAATGGGCAAAGGACTTATATACCACTGTATACGATAAAGTAGCTAAAATTGCTGATGATGTAATTGTACTACCAGCTCATTATGCTGACTTTGATGATGAAGTCAATCAACAAGGTTATATTGGTGAGAAATTAGGAACCATTCGTGAGCAAAATGAAGTGATGTTAAACCAAAGAGAAGATGAATTTGTTGAATTTGTAGCACAGTCAGCAAGTACAGAAACTCCACCAAACTTTGAAGAAATCATAGCGATTAACCGTGGGGTTGAGAATGCGTCAGTAGAGAAGCAACAAGAATTAGAAATTGGACCTAATCGCTGTGCAGTTCATCATACACATTCATAAGTAATAAAAGGCTGTTTTTGTATGGACAGTTGGTTTTCGAAGGATCTTTTCTTAAACTTTGTTGCTTATATCACTTAAATTAGAGCCACCGATGTGTATTATATGATTCTTATCACATTTTGAGGTGGAAAGGTGCCTAGAAGGTTAGATATATTCGTGTTTAGTTTATATTACGTAAACTATCAATTATAGCGAAAATAGCCTTTTCGAAATACACATACAAAGAGAGTACGAGGCAATTTTTCTTTTTCAAGGGGATAAAGCGCCCCTTTTACTGTTGTAATTCAGTTTTAAATAGCACCAGAATTAACAAAAGAGAATTTATAATAAGATAAATTTTTTGGACAATGTTCATGTAAGTGACATTGTCCTAAACACCCTTTTGTTACACCCAAATTAAACATTTTATACAATAATTATGATAAAATGAAGGAATGATTAAAGATGTTAAAGAACCTTATCCCTGCTGTTGATTGGATGAAGAGTTATAAAGGGTCATATCTTAAGGGAGATTTATCTGCTGGTCTTATCGTTGCTATCATGTTAATTCCTCAAGGAATGGCCTATGCAATGCTCGCGGGTTTACCTCCTGTGATAGGACTTTACGCCTCCACTATCCCCTTAATCATTTATGCTTTATTTGGTTCTTCAAAACAATTAGCAGTAGGTCCTGTAGCAATGGTGTCTTTACTTGTATTTTCAGGTGTATCAACATTGGCTGAACCTGGCTCAAGTGAATACTTGTCTTATGCATTATTGCTCTCACTCATGGTTGGGGTGATTCAGTTCGGAATGGGTATATTTCGACTCGGGTTCATCGTTAACTTTTTGTCACATGCAGTTATTAGTGGATTTACATCTGCAGCAGCACTAATTATAGGTTTAAGTCAGCTAAAGCATTTATTAGGAGTTGATATCGCAAGGGGAAGTGTATTCGAAGTATTATATGGTGCAATTGTTCAAATTGGAAATGTCAATTTTATCACTTTATCAATAGGGGCATTAAGCATTGCGATTTTACTTTACTTTAAGAAAAACTATCCCCGTTTCCCTGCAGCATTAATTGTTGTAGTCGGTGGATCATTACTTGTATACTTTTTAAACCTTCAAGAGTTAGGTGTAAGTATTGTTGGAGAAGTCCCTAGAGGGATACCATCAATATCATTACCTGCATTTGACATCAGCTCGATCACAAGCTTGCTTCCGATTGCTTTGACTATTTCATTTGTTGGTTTTATGGAATCAATTGCAGTTGCAAAAGCAATTGCAGCGAAGGAAAATGATAAAATAAACTCCAATCAAGAATTATCAGGTTTAGGACTAGCCAATATTGTCGGTTCTTTCTTTTCAGCATACCCAGTGACGGGTGGATTTTCGAGATCAGCAGTTAACTATCAAGCAGGTGCTAAAACTGGATTAGCTTCAATCATTACCGCGGTTTTAATTATTATCTCATTGTTATTTTTTACACCATTATTTTACTATTTGCCTAACGTCGTGTTAGCGGCGATTATTATGGTAGCTGTCTTTGGCTTAATTGATGTGAAAGAAGCAGTGCATTTGTTTAAAATAAAAAAGGTAGACGGTTGGACACTTATCGTATCCTTTATAGCTACATTAGTTACAAGTATCGAAGAAGGTATTTTAATTGGTATTGCTTTTTCACTACTTGTGTTTATTTGGAGAAGCGCATATCCTCATGTTGCACAATTAGGGTATATTGAACAAGAAAATGTGTTCCGAAATATTAAACGGTATAAAAACGCAAAAACGTTTAAAGACACCATTATTTTTCGGATAGATGCTTCATTATATTTTGCAAATATGGGTTTCTTCGAAGAACAACTAAGAAAAGAAATTGCAGACCATCCTACTACAACAAAGATCGTCTTAGACTTTTCAAGTGTCAATGCGATAGATGCGGTTTCAATCGATGAGCTTGAAAAGATCATTGACGACTACAAGCAAGCGAATATAGAAATATTAATTGCTGGCATGAAGGGTCCAGTAAAAGATTTAGTGAAACGAGCAGATTGGGAGAGCAAATATGGGAACAATATTAATTATCTTTCCTTACAGCATGCGTTAGATCTGCAATAAGACCATTACAGGAGGCTTATAATGGACATTCAAAAACAAAATGAACTATTTGTTAAGGAAACTTTATCTGAAAATAAACTATATTTCTCAGAGCTTTCAAAAGGACAAAGCCCTGAATATTTCGTGTTAAGTTGTTGCGATTCAAGAGTCAGTCCTTCAGTGATAAGCCAAATGCCATTGGGTACAATGTTTGTTCATCGTAATATTGCCAATCAAGTAAATAAAGACGATGAGAGTTTTTCGGCGAGTTTATACTATGCTCTTCATCATCTGAAAGTAAAAAAAATAATTATTGAGGGTCATACAAATTGTGGTGGTGTTGCAGCTGCATGTAATAATAATCAAGAACCAGAGCTCCAATACTGGCTTAATAGTATTAAGGAAAACTTACCGTTAGAAGACCGATCAGAGAGTTTATCCTTAGACGATATGTCTAGAGTCAATGTTATAAAGCAAATTGAAAAGCTAAAAAGTCATCCAGTCTATAAAAAGTATGGTGAAGGGATACAAATCTTAGGCTTTTTATTTCATTTAGATTCTGGAAGACTAGAGCAGTTAGAGAATTAACTTTAAAAATGGGACTTTTGATAACACAAACGTCTCATTTTTTCATTTAAGCTCTTTTCGTAAACAATGTTGGCATTGAGACTATTTTAGGCCAGTATCAAATAAATTGATGGAATTGGCGTCCTATAACATAGCAAAGATGCCACGACCGCTTGGCTAAAGCGTATTTTAATTCTTAGAGGGAAAAGCAACAAACGCTGCGAAAACAGTCTTTCGTAAACAATGTTGGCATTGAGACTATTTTAGGACAGCAACAAATAAATTGATGCAATTGACGTCATATAACATAAGAAAAGATGTCACGACCGCTGGGTTTAAACGTATTTATTTTTTAGAACGAAAAGTAACAAACGATGTGAAAATAGCCATAATTTAAGAAGGTGAATTTTATGAAGGAAACGACTGATTCAAAATATATACAACAACATTTAGCTAATGAAAGAACGTATTTAGCTTGGATTAGAACTGCAATAGCTATTATTGGAGTGGGTTTTCTCATTGCAAATTTACATTTTACGTTTCCACGAACTATGACAAAGTCTGTGAGTTTTATTGCGAATATTGTTGAAATTCTATCTGTAATATTGGGGATAGCCACAATCATTTTTTCTACAAAGAACTATTTACAAAAACAACATGATATAAATGAAGGGACATTTCAATCACCAAAGTTATTCATTTTCTTTTTATCTTCATTCTTTATTGTCATCATTATAATTTTTACAATTTATTTCTTGTTGTAATCACAAACTCTCGGGTTTTGATATAAACATTGAAACAAATTTTTCTCAAATTCACAAAATATTGAGTTTGTTTTGTTTAAGAACACAACATTTTATATGATCTAACATGATAATAATCTATTAAATTGAGGGGATAACAGTGGAAAAAGGATTTCCAATTATGATTCAGGGTACACATTCAGATAGTGGAAAAAGCGTAATTGCGACAGCATTTTGTCGGATATTTGCTAATGCTGGATATAAAACAGCACCCTTTAAATCACAAAATATGGCTTTGAACTCCTATATTACACAAGATGGTAAAGAAATAGGGAGAGCACAAGGCGTTCAAGCTGAAGCTGCTCGTGTTCTACCAACAACAGATATGAATCCCATATTAATTAAACCTACTGGAGATAGCCAATCTCAAATTGTTGTGCACGGTAAGCCTATGAAAAATATGAAGGCTAGCGAGTATCGGCAAGATTTCTTTGAACAAGGCTTACAGATTATTACTGATTCATATCAGAGGCTTGCTGAAAAATATGACCGCATCGTGATTGAGGGAGCAGGAAGCCCAGCAGAAATAAATTTAAATGACCGAGAGCTTGTTAATATGCGGGTAGCCAAAATGGCTAACGCTCCTGTAATCTTGGTTGGGGATATTGACAAAGGAGGGGTATTTGCAAGCTTAGTTGGTACATTACAGTTACTTACACAAGAAGAGCGTGACAGAGTGGTAGGTGTAATAATTAATAAGTTTCGTGGAGATATAAACTTATTAACATCAGGGTTAACATGGTTCGAAGGTTATACGGGTAAAAAAGTATTAGGTGTGATCCCGTTTATTCCTAACCTTCATATAGATGCCGAAGATTCTGTTGTTTTAGATACATACAATAAGTCTCAAAATGGTGTGAAAGATATTGATATTGCTGTCATAAGGTATCCATTTATCTCAAATTTTACAGATATAGATCCATTTCATATAGAAGAAGATTGCCATGTGAGGTTTGTCTCAAACATAGAGGAGTTGGGCAAGCCAGATTTAGTTATTTTACCTGGAAGTAAAAATACAATTGATGATTGTACATTTTTGCATAATAGCGGATTGACAGAGGGGATTCAGTCCCTTCATCAAGAACAAAATACGCTTATTTTTGGCATTTGCGGTGGTTATCAAATGCTAGGTGAAATGATTGAAGATCCATTTTTAATTGAAACATCACAAGTTAGTTGTCATGGGCTAGGTATTTTACCTATTCAAACGACAATTACAAAGGAAAAGAAGACGACACTTTCTGAGGGTTATGTGGAATTTGAAGATGAGCAAGTATTTGTAACAGGCTATGAAATACATATGGGAGTGACTAGCAAGCTTAACCAATGTAATCCTTTTGTTATTACAGGCAAACATACAGATGGATGTGTAAAAGGCAAGTATGATGTCATCGGCACATATTTTCATGGTATTATGCATAATGATTTATTTCGAACAAAGCTGTTGAATCACCTTAGAGTTAAGAAAGGTTTGTCGCCGATTAATTTGCGTCCATCATTTAATGGATTAAGGGAGGAAAGCTTTGAAAAATTAGCTGAAATCGTAGAACAACATCTTGATCTTGACACTATTCAAACAGAAATGAAAAAGTTCAGTAACAACTTTAGTGGAATGAAGTGATTTGTCTTTTATACGGGTCAGACCCCACAACATATAGTACTTATTTATACTATATGAAGTGAGGTCTGCCCTTTGTTAGATTTGGTTTTGTGGAATAGATTGATAATTATCATACTAAGAAAAAACTGTATATACAGTTTGTGCGATGTTGTCTCTTTTATAAGCACGTCGATTTTATCCAGCTGAGTTTTCAGTGAAAATAGCATACAGTCTTTCAGAAGAACATGTTAAAATACTTGGTGAAGGTCTTCCTTGGTTTGTTCTAACCAAAAACGCATAAGGCGTTTAGCACCTTCAAGGTCATGTAGCTTCGCTTGACCACATTGTTTTTCGTTCGCAGCTGGAATTTCAGTAATTTCTACAGCCTCTTTAAATGTATCTTCTAATAAATCAATGATTTCACTTACAGATGGTTCTCCACTGACAACTAGATAGAAGCCAGTTTGACATCCCATAGGAGACACATCAATGATATCAAAGTGGTTGTATCTTTCAGCATATTTACGAATATTAAAAGCTAATAAATGTTCAAGTGTATGAATGGCGTTAGGGTTCATCGCCTGTTTATTTGGCTGACAAAAGCGAATATCAAATTTATTGACTATACCGTCGCTTCCTACTTTGTGAACGCCACAATGTCTTACAAAAGGCGCTTTTACAATACAATGATCTAATTCAAAACTTTCAACAGATGGCATGGATGACCACTCCTATATAAATTGTCATTTTTTCTTTTTTTATTATACATGTCCAAGCACAAATTTTCACTAATGATGATTGTGGAATGAGTCTCGATAAACATAATATTTTCTATACAGCTAAAAATAGTATATCATTTATTAAGGCTGTTTTCGCATTCATTGTTGCTTGTTCGTAAAAAGAGCTAAACACGTATACAACTAACTTTTGGGGCATCTTTTCTTCTCCAAAGACTATAAAAACCATATAATACACTTCAGTTACTCATATGTAAAGTAAAGAAAAGTCACAAGTTTACGAAATGATCTTTATTAAAGGTATTATAAAGTTAGGGTGAGTCACTTTGCTTAAAAAAATATTTATTGGATTTATTCGTTTTTATCAACTTGTTATATCGCCTTTAAAACCACCAACATGTCGTTTTTATCCAACTTGTTCTCACTATGGACTTGAAGCTATTAAGCGCTTTGGACCGCTAAAGGGTGGCTGGTTAACAATGAGACGCATTGTAAAATGTCATCCTTTTCATCCGGGTGGCTTTGATCCAGTACCAGAAAAAAATTCATCAATGCATCCATCAAAAATTGACAAGTAGGATACTTACCGACACTGTTTTTGCAAAGAATGTTGTTTTGTATACTAAAAATACATGGACAATAACTTTCGTTATTGGCTATTAAACAGCTTCTGTTTGTTTAGAAAAAAGAAATCCAATTAATTGATGCAAATGAATTTAAAGTGAATAGGGGTAATTTTACAATTATTACATGGTATGAAAAATTCCTAAAAACAAATGATATATTATGTATCATTTTTTTAGGGGGTAAGGAATTATGGCAAAAGATGTTTTATGTGAGGTAAATAATTGTCATTATTGGAAACAGGGAAACCAATGCAATGCGCAGGAAATATATGTAATTAGCCACAGTGGTACTTCTGCAAATAGCACAGAAGAGACAGACTGTAGAACATTCACACCAAGTTAATTATTTTTCATAAGGAAAATAAGCATGGCGCAGGCTCTTCATCGGGTCTGCCCTATTTATTTATTCACTAAGGAGAGATAAATGATGGTTATGAATCAAGAAAGTCTAATTACGGCGTTTAAAGAAGAAGCTAAGTATGCTAATCAATTAACATTTCCATCGTGTGTTGATTCATTTGCTAACATTTGGGAACATGAATTTGGATCTTTGGACGGTCTACCAAGCGATGTAGATGATTTAATCGCTCATCGTGCAGTTGAACTAGGGTTAATGGAGTGAGGTTTACATATCGTGATAAGTTTAACATAACTTAATATTAAAGGAGGGTCTTTTATTCTCTCCACGAAACGAAAAATTTATGGTAATGTTTTATTGTACTGGCCCCACCTCTTCCAAGGTGGGTTTTTTGCAATTTAGTTACTAAACTGTCAACTGTTTCATCGATAACAATAATGAATAGTAAGATCAGTTTTTGGCTTGTACACAATGATTTGTAATTTAAGTAAATATAGCAGTTGTTAGTTAAGATGTTTTATCTTCGGTTTTGATATTGGGGTTTTCTTGTAAATCGTCAACTGTATGCTCATATTGATATGCTTTTGAGGTTGTCATTAAGGTTATAAAAAGAACACCAAGGACGATAATAATTGGTATTATTAAAACAGCAAGCAAAATTTACCCTCCTTCATGAATACTCATAATGACCGAATATGTTGTTTATAAAAGGCTATTTTCGCATAGTTTGTTTGTTTTTCGTATAAATAAAATAAATACGTATACACCTAGATTTCGTGTCGTTTTCTCTTACAACGATGACTGTTGAGTAAACTGGCATCTATATCTTCTAGTTTAGGAACTGCTACAACAAAGTTTACGAAAAGAGTCTTATGAAATGAAGGAGAGAAAATCAATGAAGATTTCGTAATTCAGAAATGGATGATCGTCTATTATTGCCTACTCCATCTCGCGCTATTTTCCCCTTTAGCTTTTCAGTGATATATAAGCTAACTAAACCAACTAATTCATAATCACTTAGTTCCTCAACCATTGACAAGATATCATTTCGATCTAATTGTTCTAGTAGCGCCAATGTAAGAATTTCAGCATCTTCTTCGTCACCTGTTAATTTATGACGATACATATCATAAAGTTCATCGACTAACTTCATTCTTCTCACTCCAATATATTGATTATCCTATAGTCTATGACTGTCAAACAAAATAAATTCATAATAATTAGGTTACAATGTCCACTTTATAAGGCATTCACTCAATCAATATGTTAAGTTTCTCATAACTTGAAGTAAGGGAAAAGCTTAATTTCACTTGTTAACCAGATATCCAAAGAAAGGATGGTAATGTTGGAAAAATATATTTTTATCGTGGCTTTTTCATTTTTATGTTCCACAGTGACATTCCTATTCGGTGGTTGGGACAAATTAATGGTAATTTTACTCGTATTTGTAATCATTGATTATGTGACCGGAATGATATCTGCAACTATAGAGGGGTCTTTGTCCAGCAGAATAGGGTTTAAAGGAATTATGCAAAAGATATTTATATTTGCATTAGTTGCAATTGCTCATTTAATAGACCTCATTCTAGGAGAATATCATTTTTTACGTGATACCACAATCTTTTTTTATCTTTCTAATGAATTGCTATCGATTATTGAAAATGCAGGAAGGGCTGGAGTACCTGTTCCAAAAGTTCTTACTCGAGCGATTAAATTGTTAAGAGATCGCAATAATCAGTAAGCAAGAGAGATATATTATGTGTATATTTTACTCTTGATAGAAAAACCTATATTTAAGCAAATATAGGAGTTGAATAATTATGAGTAAAGAGAAGGAAGCTTATTATATCTCTTTAGGAAGTGGAGAAATTTCTAGATTAAGTACAGCATCTCCTTGGAATTATAAAGTATTTGCAACAGATGAAGAAATTACAACATTACGTGAATATTTTGACCAAAATTATTCAACAGAATGGCAAAATTTTTTCAGGGCACACATCCCGTATATTCAATATCATGATGATAAACAAAATGACGCCTATGATGAAACGCTCGAAAAAATACTTCAATTAATTTACCAATTAGGGGATAAAAAAACTAGAGAATTTATTGAAGAGCAAGGACTGTTACATGATGTATTTTTCAATGAAAAAACATAAAATGTATTACTTGTATAGTTTATGTCGTGAGTAAAGCTGTGGAGAAGTGCACTGAAATTCATAGTACAATAGGTGGGTTTGGAACGACAAACTTTAAGATAGGTTCTTTCTATAAAATTGTTTAATTTTTTCTAAATTAAAGACTGTTTTCGATTAATTGTTGATTTTCGTTCCTAGCGTTCGTGTCATCTTTTCTACTACTAAAATTATCGAGTTTTCATAAGACCATCATACTGTCCAGTTTTAGAAAAAAATAGTAACAAAGTTAACGAAAGGAGCCTAAAGCAGTTTCTCGGTGCTTTGTTAGAAGAGGTGAAGGTGCCTTGGAACACTTTATGGAGAAAGGTCACTCTTAATTATGAGTGACCTCAATATGATTAAAAAGGACTTTCAGTTGCTGTGTTTATAACTTCTTCAGGAACAGAAATTTCATTGACTTCATTAAAGTTAGAGTATTCACCTGTCATTTCTTGGTAGAATCCGACAGTCTCTCCCTCCATTGTCATCGTTGAGTCCATAATCATTGAAATATTTTTTGGATAGTAAGTCTCTTTATCAATAGTTATCTCATATTCTAACGTTGAGATAGTCATATTCTCCATTAATTGGTCTATATCGTCTGCCATTCCAGCACCAGCAAGTTGATCCTGTGGAATCATTGAAGTAATTAAATCTTTCATTTTTTCATCTGTAGAAGAAAGTTTAAAAATGTATTGGCTATCTTCTTCGATAAGTTCAAAATCATCAACAAACTTTTCCATTTGCTTCAGAGAATTGATAGGTGATTGTTGATTATCAGCCATTTGCATAATGTTTTCAAATTGCTCACTAGGAAGTTTTTGCCACATGTTACTCATTGAATCATACATGAAAAATCCTTCATCAGTAAAATATGATTCTGTATCTATATTCATCATATCGCCCATAGATATAGACATCTGTTGATACATCGTTAGTGGTTCTTGCACCATATCTAAATAAATTTCCATGTTTTGGGGCATACTCTCTGTTCCCACTTCAATTGTTTGATCCATTACCATATCAACTGAAAAACTATTTAGATCTTTAGCAGCTTCCATTGATTTGTTAAACAAATCATTTACATCAGCATCTGATGAAGAACAAGCTGCGAGTAGTAATATAAAAGATACAGCAAACATAGTAGTTATTAGCTTTTTCAATATCGTTCCTCCTTATAAAGTGTATACTATGTATACGATTTAACATAAAGGAAGTTTCACAAACCTTATTTTTAATATATATTAGTAGATAAATCTGTGAGATTTGTTTGATTCGTTCCTCAATATGTATTATAACAAGTGTACTTTTAATTGAAAATAAAAATTTACAAATCTTACTAGTCATGATAAATTTAATAAATTATGTTAATATTTTTATAATTAAACAGTTGGAGCGGAGAAGTACAATGGAAATACAATTTAAGGACTATTATTTTAATGATGTTTACCTCTCATTTGACTATCATCCATTTTCTTTATCTCCTAAGCATGTATGGGTCATATGTAGGTTTTACAAACAATGGCTTGTAACAAATCATGCTACACGAGGTCTAGAATTTCCTGGAGGTAATGTCGAAGAAGGAGAAACTCCAGAACAAGCGGCAATTCGTGAAGTGAAGGAGGAAACAGGTGGTAACATTATTGATCTTCGGTATATCGGTCAATATATGGTGATGGGAAAAGAGAAGAAGATTATAAAAAATATCTATTTTGCAAATATCAATTCAATTGAGGAACAACCAACATACTACGAAACAAAGGGGCCTGTGTTACTCGATCATCTCCCTGATAATATTGCTTATAATGATTCTTATAGCTTTATCATGAAGGATGGGGTACTACAAAATAGTCTTAAACGAATAAGAGAATTAATTAATGAATAACCAATAAGCTCGCAACAAGGTCTATATATCTTCAGGTCCTTGTGCGAGCTTTAAATGTCTTTAGCTTTCGATTAGGAAGGCTGTTGCACATTTCTTTTACCCTTTAGCTCCATTTAAACATCTTTGATCAGTTTTCTTTCTAGGTATTCAACGCCATGGTACATAATTGTAGCAAAAACTGCAATAATTAATAAACTTAGGAGAACGAGTGTGAAGTTAAATACTTGAAAACCATAAATAATCATGTACCCAAGTCCTTTACCAGATACTAAAAATTCCCCTACGATTACACCAACCCATGAAAGTCCTACATTGACTTTAAGTGTCGAAATAATCGTTGGAAATGAAGAAGGAAGTACTGCTTCAAAAAATGATTGTCTTTTGGAAGCTCCAAATGAGTGTAATACTTTTAAATAATTTGGATCTAACTCTTTAAAAGAGGTATAAACAACAATCGTTGTAATAATTACTGATATGATAGTTCCCATAGCGATAATGGAAGTAAATCCAGGTCCTAAGGCAACGATTAATATAGGTCCTAGTGCAACCTTTGGCATCGCATTTAAAATAACAAGGTAAGGGTCTAGTATGTTGGAAAGGCGTGGTGACCACCATAAGAGTGCAGCCAAGATGGTTCCTAATAAGGTGCCTAAAATAAAGCCAAGCACGGTTTCGAATAATGTGACACCTATATGAACAAATAGCGAGCCATCTGCTACTTTTTCAATTAATAATTTTGTGATTTTTGAAGGAGAACTGAATAATAGTGGATCTATCAACTTAAAGTAGCTAGCTATTTCCCAACTTGAAAAAAATACAATAAAAATGAGCAGTTGATAAATTCTTACTACGCGTTTTTCTTTTTTTAGCTGATACAAGTATTGGGCATGAAGGTCGCTATATTTTGTTTGAGATGTCAAGTTTATCCAACTCCTTCCAAACCTTCTGGAAAAGATCAGCATATATGGGGTGTTGCCTTGCATTAAATGGAGGTAGTTTACTTAATGTGTTTGGAATAACGAATGTTTCGGATATTCTACCTGGATTTGCATTCAGTAATATAATGCGGTCGCTCATTGCAATTGCTTCTCCAATATCATGTGTTACAAGTAGGGTAGTTTTTTTGTATTCCTTTAAAGTGTTTGATACGAGATCTTCTAATTTAAGTTTCGTTTGAAAGTCAAGTGCAGAAAAAGGTTCATCTAGTAAAAAAATTTGTGGGTCAGTAACTAAAGTTCTCACTAGCGCTGCTCTTTGACGCATCCCCCCAGAGAGCTGCCTTGGGTACAGCTTTTCGGTTCCCTCTAACCCGATTTCTTGTAATAGTTGAATAGCTTTCTCTTTTGTTCTGTCACATAACTTATGATTGAGTTTTAATCCTAATAAAATATTTTCTTCAATCGTTCTCCAAGGAAATAAATAATCTTGCTGGAGCATGTAGCCGATAGTGTGGGCAGCTGCTGTCACTTTTGTGTCTTTTAGAAGAACATCACCTTTAGTAGGCTGTAAAAGTCCAGCAATAATGGAAAGTAGCGTTGTCTTCCCACAGCCACTTGGTCCAATAAATGAAATAAATTCCCCTTCGTTAATTGCTAGGTTAATATTCTCGAGTGCGGTGGTTGCTGATGATTTAGAAAAGTATGTGTGATGAATATTGTTGATTAATAAAAAACTCATGAATCATCACCTCTTATTTGGACATCACCTTTTCGGCAATATCAGTGTTGACTAATGTTTCATGATCTACTCGTAAAGGTAGTTCACCAGCTTCGTCCATTATGTCCTGAAGGTTATTCCATTCAGTTGCATCTAAGATTGGATTGGTTGCATATGAGCCTTGACTTTTGTATCGATCAACTACTGTTTCAATTAATTCTATTGATGTATCCTCAAAAAAGCTATGAATTGATTGAGCAATTTCTGCTGCATCATGAGAGTTAACCCATTGTTGTGCTTGATATATCGCTCGAGTAAATTTTTCTATTGCTTCACTATTCTCTTCCATAAAGCTGTTTTTTGCCATAAAAGTAGTATATGGGACATATCCAGACTCCTTGCCAAATGATGCAATAATATATCCTGTTCCTTCTTGTTCAAATATACTTGCTGTTGGTTCAAAAAGCTGCACATAATCTCCTGTTCCAGCTGCAAATGCGCTTGCAATGTTAGCAAATTCAATATTTTGAATTAAATCTAAATCTTTGTGTGGATCAATACCTTGTTTCTTCAACACGAACTCTCCAACCATTTGAGGCATGCCACCTTTGCGTTGACCGAGGAAAGTACTTCCTTTCAGTTGATCCCAGGAAAAGTTATCGATGTTTTTGCGTGAAACTAAAAAAGTCCCATCCGTTTGAGTTAGTTGAGCAAAATTTATTACTGGATCATTAGCATCTTGAGCATGGACGTATATTGTCGTTTCTGAGCCAACTAATGCAATATCTGCACCGTCAGATAGTAAAGTAGTCATCGTTTTATCGCCGCCCCATGTCGTTGTCAACTCTACCTCCAGCCCTTCCTTTTCAAAGAACCCTTCAGAAAATGCGACATACTGTGGAGCATAAAATATTGAATGGGTTACTTCAGCAACACGTAATTTTTGTATTTGTTGTTCATTACACCCAGACAATGGTATGAAGATTAGAAATGCTACAAGAAATATAAAGCTTATTTTTTTCTTCATCGCCAGTTCCTCCTATATACTTTTCTAAGCTAAGATAGTTTATGAAGCACCATTCGAAAAGGTGAACGCCTATGAATGTCACTTCAATACTTACACTGTTTGAATGTAGTTGTTGACATGTGAAAATAGTATGTAGAGAATTTAACATAGAAGCTAATAATAACTTTAGTTATTTATTTTGATTGTTTACCCAGGGATTGTTGTTTTTCGGGCCTAAGAGATAAATTGTTCTACAACCATCCTCTTGTTATCATCTTGCTTCTCAAAGTCTACCTAACTGTACAGAATTAGTAACAATTGTTGCTTTATTAATTCATTGTGGGTATCGCAGCATAAACAACATAAATACTCTGCCATGCTATATTCTTAAGTAGAAGGAGGAGATCAGCTTGGAATGTAGAGATGGACATATTATTGAAAGACAACGGCTACCTTCGCCTAATCCAAATATCCATTTATATGAATTAACATATTTAAGTAAAGGTTTGAAAGTGAAGGGATTATTAGCTGAACCGAAAAACGTTGGTAAGTATGATGGTTTTTTATATTTAAGAGGTGGAATAAAAAATGTTGGTAAAGTTCGAGTTGGACGCATCGTCCAATTTGCTTCAGAAGGTTTTGTAGTCATGGCGCCCTTTTACCGTGGAAATCAAGGTGGAGAAGGTAATGAAGACTTTGCTGGAAATGATCGGCACGATGCCGTTGCAAGTTATCGAGTACTAGAACAGCTTGAAAGCGTTCATGAAGATAGGATTCACGTTTTTGGTTTTTCACGAGGAGGTGTCATGGCGCTTTTCACAGGGATTATAGAACACAATGTAAAATCAGTTGTCACTTGGGGTGGTGTTTCTGATATGACGCTTACATATAACGAAAGAATTGATTTACGACGTATGCTGAAAAGAGTTATTGGAGGAACGCCTAATAAATATCCAGATAGATACAAAATTCGTACACCTCTTTTTATGCTAGAACAAATACATGCACCAATTTTAATTATCCACGGTAAAAACGATAGCAATGTGACCATTCAACATGCATATAGACTTGAAAATAGACTGAAAGAGCTTAATAAAAGCGTAACTACATGGTATTTTGACGAATATACTCATTACTTTCCTCCTGCTGAAAATAGAAAAATTGTAAAAAGACTTACTGAGTGGATGAAAAATCAATAAACACCATGATAAAATAGTCATAAAAGGATAACTATGTTAAAGGAGCGTTTAAAATGGGTATGCCTCTTGAATTAAATACAATGATTGTTACGAAGGGAAAAGAAAAAAGGTTAGGAGAAAATATTTTCACACTTGAAAAAACAGGTTACCGTCTATATCCACTCGACATCCCATTAGAGGTAAAAAGAACTATAGGGGGAGATATAAGTGGAGAAGGGGTAATTGATAAGGTGGAATTAGCAAATAATAAAACTGTGATCACTTACCGGCTGATTTCTTTACATTCAACAAACTAAGGAATGGAGATACTATATCGAGCAAAAACAAAGCTGTTTTGCATTTTGAGGTTGTTGTACAACATATAGCAGTAAGAATACAGCAATCCTAGTCGAATGATTAAAATAATACTAACCTTAGTAAAGAGTAAAAGGGTCAGACCCATTTCAATTGATGGGGTCAGACCCTTTATTGTTATCATTATTCTAAGTATCGTGCATGATGAAAGTGTAATTAGAGTAGTAAGTAATTAGTAATTAGTTAGCTGTTAATGGAGGTCCACCTAATTGTCCTATCTTCTCATCAATATTATTAAACTTTTTGAAGTTTTCCTGGAATTTTGCTGCTAGTTCAGTTGCTTTATCAACGTATTCTTGCTGGTTTGCCCATGTTTTTATTGGCTGTAGTACATCATCAGGTACACCAGGAACATGTAATGGTATTTCTAAACCAAATATACCTTCTTTTATTGTTTCAACGTTGGTTAATTCTCCTTCTAAAGCAGAACGTACCATTGAACGAGTAAATTCAAGTTTCATTCGGTTACCTACACCATATTCTCCACCAGTCCAGCCTGTATTCACAAGATATACTTGAGCACCATTTTCATCAATCTTATCACCTAACATTTTTGCATACCTAGTTGCTGGCAATGGTAAGAATGGTGAACCAAAGCAAGTTGAAAATGTAGCTTGTGGAGAAGTGATTCCTCGTTCTGTTCCAGCAAGCTTACTCGTATATCCACTTAGAAAATGGTACATTGCTTGTTCCTTCGATAGTTTACTAATAGGAGGTAAAACACCGAAGGCATCAGCTGTTAAAAAAATGATCGTATTAGGATGACTTGCAATGCTAGGAAAAATGATATTATCGATTGCCTGTATAGGGTAAGCAGCTCGAGTGTTTTCTGTAAGAGAAGAATTGTCATAATCAGGGTTTCTTGAGCAATCATCAACGATGACATTTTCTAGTACTGAACCGAATCGAATCGCATCGTAAATTTGTGGTTCTTTCTCTCGGGATAAGTTTATACACTTGGCGTAACAGCCGCCCTCTATATTAAACACTCCATTTGCTGACCATCCATGTTCATCGTCCCCTATTAATCGTCTGTTGGCATCAGCTGAAAGGGTTGTTTTACCCGTTCCTGACAACCCGAAGAATAAAGCGACATCTCCTTCTTGACCAATATTGGCTGAACAATGCATGGATAAAATCTCTTTTTCAGGGAGAACATAGTTCATAACAGAAAATATGGATTTTTTCATCTCACCTGCATACTCTGTTCCACCAATAAGTACTGTGCGCTTTTCAAATGAAATAATAATAAATGTTTCCGATCTCGTTCCATCAATTGCAGGATCTGCTTTAAAATTTGGTGCAGAAATGACAGTGAAGTCAGCGATATGCGATTGTAATTCCTCCTCAGTAGGACGAATAAATAGCTGATGTGCAAATAAATTGTGCCATGCATATTCATTAATCACTTGAATAGGAAGTTGGTATTTTTTATCAGCACCTGCGAACCCATTAAATACATAAATTTCATCTTTGTTAGCTAAATAATCGAGTACTTTATTATAGAGATTGTCAAAAGATTCCTGTGAAATAGGCTGATTTACTGTTCCCCAATCTATTTTACCTTTTGTAGATGGTTCATCTACAATATATTTATCTTTAGGTGATCGTCCAGTATATTTTCCTGTTGTAGATAGTATGGCACCTGAAGAAGTTAAAGTGCCTTCTTTTCTATTTAACACACTTTCAACGAGAGTAGGGACGGATAAATTGTGTAATGTATTTTTACGAGCTAGTAAACTTGATAATTCGCATGATACACTAACAGAATTCATGATCAAAACCTTCCTTTACGTTTTAATAATGTCGTTAACAATTCATAACTTAAAAATAGTATAACACATTAACTCAAATAGTCTATACTATTTATAATTATTTTATACTGGATTCAACATAATCGTACCATTCTTTGTAAAAGATACATAACGAAAATTTAATGAACAATTCAGCTCTTAACTATGTTGACATGTAACGGTTTACTACGTTAATATATTGTGTTGAACGGATACTCTCTTATCCCGAGCTGGTGGAGGGACAGGCCCTATGAAGCCCAGCAACCATCACTATATTTTCAGATTATGAGAAAATAATCTGCTTTGTTCTTAATGTGATAAGGTGCTAACCTGGTGCAAGGCACTTGTCTTGAACGATAAGAGTGAAAGGCGTGAATCGAGTATCTCAAACCTTTCCTCATGATTTGTAGGAGAGGTTTTATTTATTTCCAGTAAAAAGTTTGAAATTTTGGAAAGTAATATGGGAATGAGTTCCGTTTCAAAATATAACTATATGAAGTGGTTGCTTCATAAAGGAGGAAAAAGCTATGACAAAAAAACGTCACTTATTTACTTCTGAATCTGTAACTGAAGGTCACCCTGATAAAATTTGTGACCAAATATCAGATTCCATTCTTGATGCTATCTTAACAAATGACCCTAACGCCCGTGTTGCATGTGAAACGACCGTGACAACAGGGATGACCTTGGTTGCTGGGGAAATTACTACATCGACGTATGTTGATATTCCTAAGATCGTACGTGAAACTGTACGGAGCATTGGCTACACACGTGCAAAATATGGTTTTGATTCAGAAACCTGTGCGGTATTAACATCTATTGATGAGCAGTCTCCTGACATTGCAATGGGTGTCGATCAAGCACTTGAAGCTCGTGAAGGGTCAATGACAGATGAAGAGATAGATGCGATAGGAGCTGGTGACCAGGGCTTAATGTTCGGATATGCTTGTAATGAAACAAAAGAATTAATGCCGTTACCAATCTCATTAGCTCATAAATTAGCACAACGCTTAACAAAGGTAAGAAAAGAAGAAATTCTTCCATACTTACGACCTGATGGTAAGACCCAAGTAACTGTTGAGTATGATGAAAATGATAAACCTGTTCGCATAGATACGATTGTAATTTCTACTCAACATCACCCTGAGATCACATTAGAACAAATTCAACGAAATATTAAGGAGCATGTTATAAACCATGTTGTTCCTAAAGAATTGATTGATGCTGATACAAAATACTTTATAAATCCGACAGGTCGATTTGTAATAGGTGGCCCACAAGGAGACGCTGGATTAACAGGGCGCAAAATAATTGTTGATACGTATGGAGGATATGCCCGTCACGGTGGGGGAGCATTCTCTGGTAAGGATCCTACAAAAGTTGATCGATCAGCTGCATATGCTGCACGTTATGTTGCGAAGAATTTGGTGGCAGCTGGCTTAGCTGATAAGTTGGAAGTTCAGTTAGCGTATGCAATCGGGGTTGCACAACCTGTATCCATTTCAGTTAATACATTCGAAACAGGTAAGGTTGCTGATAAAGTGTTAGTTGACCTCATTCGTAATAATTTTGATTTACGTCCAGCAGGGATTATAAATATGCTTGACTTACGACGTCCAATTTATAAGCAAACAGCAGCATATGGTCATTTTGGACGCACCGATGTTGATCTTACGTGGGAACGTACTGATAAAGCAGAAGTGTTAAAAGAACAAGCATTGTCTCGAAGTAATTAATAAAGGTTGTTTTCGCATTGATTGTTGCTTTTCATATTAAGGAATCATTATTGCTGTTCTATTTTAAAGATAATAGCTACAAAATATACGAAAAATACCTCAATAAATAACTAGGGCATATCCCACATACAACATATTCTGTATGTGAGATATGCCCTTACTATGAATGACAATATTTTTTATAGGTAATAACTAAGATGGACTCTTAACTTCTGTCACATTAGGAAATATCGTTTTAACACTATCTGCAAAAGGACAGTAGTATACGAATATCTCATAGCCATTAATATCTATTATTCGTTTGCCAAAAGGAAACAAAGACAAGTTCTGAATTTCAAGTTCTAGGTTAGGAAAATTTTCGTTAATGAATTTTAGTACCTCATGTTCACGGTAGTCCACAAGTAACCCTCCTGATTTTTCAGAATTTTACAAACTATTTCTCTACTCTCATAAAAAATTCCTTTATAAATGAAAGAAAATAATGCATACTAACCGAAATATAGGAGAGTTAAATTTTTGTCGCTGGCTGTTTTGACATTGATTTTTGTTTTTTCTTCTAGGATTTTAGGATGTATATATCTAGTGTTCGTGGCATTTTTTCTTCTGTACAACGATGACTAACATATAAAACAACTTTTTATGGAACTAGTTTGGTACCAATAACAGAGTTTACAAAAAAAGCATTTAGTAAACATAGCAAGTTTACGAAAAGAGCCTTTCTGATTAGACAAAAAGGAAAATTGTGTATACTACTAACACTGCTCAATTCACTAGCTAAATATGATATAATTCTTAAATATATAAATACGAATTAGTAGGTGACTTACATAATGTGTGGATTCATTGGCTGTGTAAACAATACAGCAAATCATCAACGTAACGAAAATGACAAAGCTTTGTTTGAAAATATGAATAATATTATTACTCATAGAGGACCAGACGATGAAGGGTTTTATTTCGATGAACATATACAGCTAGGTTTTAGACGTTTAAGTATTATTGATCTTGAAGGGGGACATCAGCCTCTTACTTATGAAAATGAACGTTATTGGATAATCTTTAACGGTGAAATATATAATTATGTAGAGCTTCGTGAATCTTTAGTCAAGGAAGGCTTTCATTTTAATACGAGCTCTGATACAGAAGTTATATTAGCTCTTTATAGCCACGAAAAGGAAAAAGCTGTAGAAAAACTAAGAGGAATGTTTGCATTCGTAATTTGGGATAAAGAGACGAAAACTTTATTTGGGGCACGGGATCAATTCGGAATTAAACCGTTTTTCTATATGGAGCAGGATGATTTAACATATTTTGCATCAGAAAAAAAGAGTATTTTGGCAGCGCTGAAGAACGGCTTAATAAACTATGAGGCATTGCAAAACTATTTAACGTATCAATATGTACCTGAACCTGAAACGATGTCATATGGCATTCGTAAATTGGAGCCTGGGCACTACTTTACAAAAAAAATTGGTGAGCCTATGAATATCTCACAATATTGGAAAGCCAGTTTTCATACGATACATAAGTCAGAGGATAAGCTCATCAAGGAAATTCGTGATGTATTATACGATTCGGTGAAAATACATATGCGTAGTGATGTGCCTGTTGGATCCTTTCTTTCAGGTGGAATCGATTCTTCGATTATCGCATCAATAGCAAAGGAATTTCACCCTAATATAAAAACTTTTTCTGTAGGCTTTGAACGTGATGGTTTCAGTGAAATAGATGTAGCGAAGGAGACAGCTGCAAAGCTTGGTTTGGAAAATATAAGCTATGTTATCTCTCCAGAAGAGTATATGCAAGAGCTTCCAAAAATTATTTGGCATATGGACGATCCGCTTGCTGACCCTGCAGCAGTTCCGTTATATTTTGTCGCCAGAGAAGCCAGAAAACATGTTACTGTTGTATTATCTGGAGAAGGTGCAGATGAATTGTTTGGTGGGTATAACATTTATCGTGAGCCGCAATCTCTTGAAATGTTTAGTAATTTACCTAACTTTGCAAAATCTGCTCTTGCTAAAATTGCTACAATGTTACCGGATGGTGTGAAGGGAAAAAGTTTTATTGAGCGAGGAATAACACCAATGGAGGAGCGGTACATTGGTAATGCCAAAATGTTTGAAGAAGCAGATAAACGTAAGCTTTTACGTGACTATAATTCACAACTAGACTATCGAAAAATTACAGCACCATTTTATGAGGATATCCAAGGCTATGAACCTGTAAACAAAATGCAGTACATTGATATTCATACGTGGTTGCGTGGTGATATTTTATTAAAGGCAGATAAAATGACGATGGCTCATTCACTTGAATTACGTGTGCCCTTTTTAGATAAAGAAGTTTTCAAAGTGGCTTCAAAAATTTCACCAGAAATGAAAACAGCTCAAAATACAACGAAATATATTTTACGCAAAGCTGTTGAAGGAATTGTACCAGCTCACGTGCTACAAAGAAAGAAGCTAGGTTTTCCTGTACCAATTCGTCACTGGCTGAAAGATGAGATGTACGATTGGGTAAAACAGATCATTCAAACTAGCGATACAGATCATATCTTTAATAAAGAGGTACTTTTATCACTACTAGATGATCATTGTGCTAATAAGGGTGATTACAGTAGGAAAATTTGGACAGTTGTTATATTTATGATTTGGCATCAGGTGTATATTGAAAAGAAATTTGATTTCGAGTCAATGTATGAGCGAGCAAATGAAACAGCTTAAACGATAAGATAAGTGCAAGTGTATTGCACTCTCACGAGAAGCGCTAGAGTTGACTCACTCGAAGGCGCTTTTTGTCTTTGGAAAAGAATGGTGTAGCGAGGTTAAGGGATAATCTCTAAGCACTTAATGTAGCTTAAATAAAAATTTTTTGTTGCTATTATTACTTATATAGAAGAGTTAGAACTGCTTTTACGTCGACATTCATTTTAACGAAGAAAAAAGATACTCAAAGCGCTAGTCATTGTGATTATTTTGCGAGAATGCGAAAACAGACATGCATGAAAAAAGTCAGGTCATTACTCCATGTAGGTAATGGCCTGATTCCCCATTTGTTGCCAAGCTGCGATGAAATGGTCTCTAGGAACTTTTTTATTTTTTTCGCCAGTAAGAGGGTCATTAAAATAGATGAACTCTGAATCGTATCCTGTAATTAGAACCGAGTGTTCAAAATAAGTAATTTTTATTTTTCCATTAGGAGTTTCCCAGTGTTCAAATTTATCATTAGATAATTTTTGATATGTAGTATTAGTAATCACCCATACAGGTGATCCAATTGATAAATACATTTCAATTTCTTTGAAGTCACGATCAGTTAGATCAATGATCTTTGAAGGTAAATATTGCTCTGCAAGCTGTTTTATTGGTTTAACATACACACCATACCCTCTTTTATTACGATTATACATATCTCCTACAAACCCATTGTTTGGATGCCCGTAAGAAATAATGCCATTTTTCTTTTTGTATGGTGTTGGATCTTTTGCTATTTTTTCAGCTAATTCCATTTTATCAACAACGACACCCGCATATTGTAAAAACATTGCTAATGCCGTTACTTCACAACCACGAGGAAGTTCAGGAAGTTGTGAAAGTGCTGGTGCTTGTAATAGTACAGAATCTTTGATTTTTATCATCGTATTTTGTATGATTTCAACATCATTTTCAGGTGCTTGAGCTTCTACCGAAGTATGATTTGCTTCTCTCAATGTCGACACAGGTAGTTTTTTTATGAGCAAAATAATACATATTATGAATAGAATGAGTATACAGGATATAATTGTTTTCTTTGCTTTTTTTTGAGTTTTGTATAGGTATACAAGATACCCAATTATGATAATAATTAGTAGCCAAAATAAAAATATCATTTTTTCTCCTCAAATATTATATAATACAAGTCAATTGTAGCCATTGTAATTCTATTGTTGAATTTATGATTTTCTGCTAGAATATCCCCACTTTAAATAGAATAAACATTTCAACTTTAGCTGCTCTGCAGTATTATTGTTTATCTTGTAGACTCTTATAATATTGGCCCTTCTCTACATATTCACTGCGAATTCTGTGCATTTCCTTTAGGTCATCTTCAGTTAATTTCCTAATAACTTTTGCAGGACGCCCAAAGGCTAATGTATACGGTGGGATTGTCTTGCCTTGTGGTACAAGGCTTCCCGCTCCAATAAATGCGCCTTCTCCAATCTCTGCCCCATCAAGAACAATTGAGCCCATACCAATTAGTGCTTTTTTTCGAATAATTGAGCTATGGAGAATCACTTGATGGCCAACTGTCACATCATCTTCAATAATTAAAGGTTTATTGGGACTTTGATGTAAAACAGAGTTATCTTGAATATTAACACGGTTGCCTAAAGTAGTCGGTGCAACATCACCACGAATGACAGTATTAAACCAAATTGAGCACTCATCACCTATAGATACGTCACCAGTGATTGTCACGTAATCAGCAATAAATGCTGTATTTGCTATTGTAGGGGTTACACCCTTGTACGGATAGATCATGTTCACAATCCCTTTCATTAATAGTAATAAACGCATTTCTAGCAGTCCCAGCTTCAGTGCCTATCTCCTCGAGTCGCTTCACCAATACACCTGAAGTCAAAAAGCGCCTTCATGTGTATTGGTTCCAGCGCTTGTCGGAGATGAACAAGGCGCTTCCGCATTTCAATCTGTCCAGCTGCGCCTCCTAGCCTCTCGAGTCGTTTCGTCAATGCCCACAAAGTCAAAAAGCGCCTTCATGTTCATTGACTCCAACGCTTGTCGAGGCTGTACAAGTCGGCTTCGCATTTCTTACTAAGTATAGTTTTAAATAAGTGTAACAAATTATTAACACATTCGAAATGAATTTATTATACGATTAAGGGGGGATCATAATGAGATTATGGCATGCTGAACAGCCTCTAGGGGTGATCGTGATCATTCATGGTGCTTGTGAGCATATAGGGAGGTATAAGTGGCTTCTGGAGATGTGGAGGTCGATCGGTATGCATGTTGCGATGGGGGATTTACCTGGACAAGGTACGTCAAGAAGAAGACATCGAGGTCATATTGATTCTTTTGATGATTATATTGAGGAAATAGAAATGTGGGTGCAAGAAGCACTTACATTTAAACTCCCTGTTTTTATATTAGGTCATAGTATGGGTGGGCTTGTTGCAATTAGAGCCATGCAGGAAAAACAATTACCTATTCATGGTTTAATGCTATCTTCTCCTTGCTTAGGGCTAGTGGAACATCCTCCAAAGGGTTTGGAGTGGGTCTCAAAGGGGTTAAATTACCTATTTCCTGAAAAACTGTTTGAAGCAAAGTTGTCTGCTGAAATAGCAACTCGTAATAAAGATATTCAAGAGCAGGATAATAATGATTCTTTGTACGTTACAAAAGTGTCGGTTCGTTGGTATCATGAATTATTGAAGGCAATGAAACTTGCTTATCGAAATATTCATAAACTACCAGATGTACCGTTGTTGCTAATGCAAGGTGGTAGCGATAAAATTGTTGATAAAGTTGTTGTAAAAGAATGGTTTGATCACGTAAAATGTACAGATAAAACATATAAAGAGTGGATTGGCTTATACCATGAAATATTTAATGAACCAGAACGTGAAAATGTGTTTAACTTCGCAAAAAGTTTTGTTGAAAAAGAAATTAAGCTATATGAAAACTTGAATTGATACATAGAGGTGATTTTTTGAAAATACCAAGTGAACCAGTAGGCTTGATGAAAAAAGTGTATAAAGAGGTATTACCAACTGTACATCATTATTTAGCATATTGGCGACACAAAGCGGAAAACATACCGAATAAAGAGCTTAGAAAGCAGGCAATTGCTAGCATAAATGACAAGACATTTCATTGTGAAGGTGGATCTATTTTGGCACTGCTTGCCAAAGAGCACCTGGATGATTGTATAGGATTTATTGTCGCATATCAAACGATCAGCGATTATTTAGATAATTTATGCGATCGCAGTACATCACTTGATCCAAATGATTTTCGTGCCTTACACAATTCAATGCCGCATGCACTTACGATTCACAGTGATAAGGAGAATTATTACAGATACCGTGATGAACAAGCTGATGGTGGATATTTACATGATTTAGTAACTACTTGTCAAAGAATTTTACAAAAGAGTAAGCATTATGAACAGATTGCTCCTTATTTACTAGAGCTTTCTCTTTACTATTGTGATCTACAAGTCCATAAGCATGTAACTATCGAAGAAAGGGTACCACGTTTAGAAAAGTGGTTTGAAGATTATGAATCGGAGTTACCAAAAATGGAGTGGTACGAATTTTCAGCTTGTTCAGGATCTACATTAGGAATCTTTTGTTTAGTTGCCTATTCATTTAATGACTATTTTGAAGAAGGTATGGCACAAAAAATTCGTAATAGCTATTTTCCTTATATTCAAGGTCTGCACATACTATTGGATTATTTTATTGACCAGGAAGAAGATCGACAAGGTGGAGATTTGAATTTTTGTTTTTATTATCAGAATCAGGAAGAAATGATTCAGAGATTTATCCATTTTGTTGAAGAGGCAGATAAAAATACAGCTGGGTTACCTGACGAGAAGTTTCATCGTCTAATTAACAGAGGTTTATTAGGCATTTATTTATCAGATGAAAAGGTTAGTAAACAAAAGGATGTTAAGCAAGCAGCTAAGAAGATTATTAAACTCGGTGGATCAATATCAAAGTTTTTTTATTTTAATGGTCGAGCATATCGAAGGCTACAACGTTGGAAACCAAATTTGAATGTAGCGACAGCCAAACCGAATTAGGGTATACCATTTTGTTGTAATTCGGATAAAGAATTAATTTTCGTGAAATAACATGACTAAAGCCCAATTGATATTGGGCTTTAGCGTTTTTCAATGGCAATAATGAACGGTGGATTATTAACTTGATTAATAAACTTATATTGTAATACACTGGCATCCTTTTGATTGAGGGTGGCAGCGTAATGTAATATTTCATCACGTTCAATTTTCCCTTCAGGGTGCCCAGAATAAATAACAATTATAATAATTCCTCCTACTGCCAAAACAGATAACAACTGTTCTAGAGCTTGAATCGTGCTAGTGGGCTTTGTTACAATTTCCTTATTTCCTCCAGGCAAATATCCTAAATTAAAAACAGCTGCTTTTATATGACCGTGTAGCTCAGTTGGAATCGTATCGATGATCGTATCATGACTAGCCTGATATAGTGTAACGCCGTTATAAATATTATGAGTTTCTAACTGCTTCGTTGTACTTAAAATTGCTTGTTCCTGAATATCAAATCCATATATATGTCCAGATTCTCCGACAAGCTGGGATAGAAATAATGTATCATTACCATTTCCAACTGTTGCATCAATTGCGAGATCACCTTTAGATAATGTTGCTTGTAATAATGTTCTCATATACGGTAAGACACGTTCTAATTTCATTTAATGCTCACCTTGTGTACTGCGTGCTTACCTTGATAGCTGTCACGACGCTTGAGTTCCGCATCAATTGCGTTAAGAACTTCCCACTTATTCACACTCCACATTGGACCAACCATTAAATCGATTGGACCATCACCTGTAATACGGTGAATGACCATTTCAGGTGGTAAAATTTCCAACTGGTCACATACTAAATTGACATAATCCTCGAATGATAAAAATTCTAGTAAGCCCTTTTCGTATTGTTTGACCATAGGTGTCCCTTTTAACAAGTGTAATAGGTGAATTTTCATGCCTTGAACGTCCAATCCAGCAACAAATTTAGCCGTTTCCATCATCATTTCGTTTGTTTCTTGAGGTAAGCCGTTAATTATATGAGAACAAATATTAATATTGTGCTTTCTAAGCTTCTGTACACCCTCAACATAGCAAGCTAAATCATGTGCTCGATTAATAAGATCGGCTGTACTTTGGTGCATTGTCTGTAATCCTAGCTCCACCCATAAATATGTTTTCTCGTTTAATTCTGCCAAATATTCTACTACATCATCAGGCAAGCAATCAGGTCTTGTTGCAATTGATAGTCCAACAACTCCATCTAAATTTAACACGGATTCGAATTTTTCCCTTAAGACATCAACAGGGGCATGTGTATTCGTATATGCTTGGAAATAAGCTAAATACTTACCGTCTTTCCATTTATCATGCATTTTATTTTTTATTGAATGAAATTGCGTAATAAGATCATCAACACGATTTCCTGCAAAATCTCCTGAGCCTGCTGCACTACAAAATGTGCATCCTCCATGAGCAACAGTGCCGTCTCGATTGGGGCAGTCAAATCCCCCATCTAAGGCAACCTTAAAAACTTTATGGCCAAATGTTTGTCGTAAATGGTAATTCCAAGTATGGTATCGTTTATCATCAGTAGCATATTGAAATAGGTTATTCTGAGTCAAGTCAGTAACCTCCTTATAAAAATTTCCAAAGAATAGCCAAACAGGCTGTAACTTAGCCAACGTCCATATCTTAAGCATTTTATCACGATTAATAAAATTTATACAAATGTAATTATTGTGTTGGAAATGATTAGATGGAGTCTTAAATGATAGAAAAGAACGAATAGGTAAAACTAATTATTGAATTAAATTGAAATAAAGGAGGCAAGTTGCGAGATGGCTACACGTCAGTCGGTACATGAATTTATTCACAGATGTGAAGAAACATTAAACTTTGCGGAAGAGCAACTAACTGAGGCGAGAAGACAAGAGCATTACAATGATTATGAGTTCTCTCAAGCACAGCAGCAGCTGGAGAATGCAAATAATGATTTAGCTCATCTTGCCCTTAGCTGTAATGCCCAACAAAAAGAACAATTGCACAGAATGCGGCTACAAATTCAGGAACTACAGAACGAGATGATCTTACAAGATCATTAGGAATATTCAATATAGCTGGAGGGTATTATGAAAAAAAGATCTAAACAAAACAATCCTGAGCAGAAAACGAAAAATGGAATAAATAATAATGATATTGAATTAGGTCGTGAGTTTGATCCTAAAAAAATTGCTAAGCAAAATTACGCCGAAAAGGGGCAACCAGTAACATCAAAACAACACAAAAATAAATAAAGTAAAAATAATTAGAAAGCAGTGTTAGCAATTATGGACACTGCTTTTGTTAGGCTTTTTTCGCAAACTCTGTAGCTATGTTTACTAAAGGCTTTTTTTTGTGAATACTGTTGTTGTTACCAAGTCATCGTTGTCCAGAAGAAACAATAACAAGGATGCTAGTTGTCTATCTGGTTATTTCTTAATACGAAAAAAAACAATCCATGAGAAGATGGCATTACTTTACTTGGACAATATGACAGTTTTATGAAAGCTTATTAATTTTTTATGGGACCATATATGCAAAAATAAGCAATAACCAATACGAAAACAGCCTTCGTTAATTAACCAATAATGTAAACTGTTAGGGATTTTCACACGGATATATTCAAGCTTGTGTTGGGGGATTTTAGGATGTGTTGTTGCTTTTCATGTTATTCCGCTTGAATTTTGAGGTGCCATTTCTTCAACTAAATCGTTTACTTCTCGTTCTACTGTTATGTATGTAAAAAGCAACAAATTTCAGAAAGGGTGTCTATTTTAAAGATATTTTTTATTGCTATTCTAGCTTAGAGCGAATACAATATGTGCGGTGAACTATGTAATAATTTAAGCGCGTATGAGGAGGAATATTTATGCCTCGGTCATTGTATTTTGTTGTGGTTGGTATGGCAATTTTAGTTACAGGGTCATCGTTTCTTTGGCCTTTAAGTACGATTTATGTTCATGATTATTTAGGTAAAAGCTTAACAACAGCAGGTGTCGTTATTATGTTTAATTCTGCTGCTGGTGTAGTAGGAAATTTGCTAGGTGGAGTCATTTATGATAAGTTTGGAAGCTTTAAAACAATTGTTTCAGGTGTATCTGTTACTTTATGTGCCTCAATAATGTTGATATTCTTTCATGATTGGCCTCATTTTGTATTGTTATTAATAATTATAGGATTTGGCTCTGGAATAATATTTCCAGCTATGTATGCTCTAGCTGGTGCGGTGTGGCCTGAGGGCGAAAGGAAAGCATTTAATGCAATTTATGTTGCTCAAAATATAGGTGTAGCACTTGGAACAGCACTTTGCGGTTTTATTGCGTCATATTCATTTAACTATACGTTTATGGCAAGTGGCTTATTGTATTTAATCTTCTTTTTAATTGGAGTGATATGGTATCGACAGTTAGATGTTAAAGGGAAGAGTTCAGCTAATCATGACACAGAAACGATAGCAAGGAAAAGCAAGGTTAACTTTTATTCATTAATTATTCTTTGTGTAGGATATTTATTATGCTGGGCTGGATATGTGCAGTGGTCTACTACGATATCAACATATACCCAGGAATTAAACATTAGCTTAAAGCAATACAGTGTGCTGTGGACAGTAAATGGAATATTAATCATCTTGGGACAGCCATTAGTCTCTGCTTTTGTAAAACGCTTTGCAAAAACATTGAAATCTCAGATAGTTGTTGGAAACATCATATTTATTTGTTCATTCATTGTCGTTGCGAATGCGTCGGAGTATTCCTCTTTTATTACTGCGATGGTAATCTTAACAATTGGTGAAATGTTAGTATGGCCGGCTGTTCCAACTATTGCTCATCAACTTGCGCCTGAGGGGCGAGAAGGATTTTATCAAGGTATTGTAAATAGCACAGCTACAGGTGGAAGAATGGTTGGACCATTGCTTGGTGGATTGTTGGCTGATATTTATGGAATGAATATATTATTCATCGTTTTAATTATCTTCTTGGTGATATCAATCATAACGACTACCACATATGATTACAGGTTAAACCGACAAAATCAACAAGAGGGAATCAAGATGATGTGATAGGTAATATGTTAGTTTTGAAAAAATTTCTATATACAACTTGCAGTTTTATTTTAAATTCTATACAATACATAATAATGATGAAATATAATGATATAACAACATTGATAAGGAATAGTAATGAATGTTACACGTTATAGAGAGCTGGCGGGTGGTGCAAGCCAGACGTTGTATATTCATGAACTCACCTTTAAGTTGCAAGTGTGAAAATTCTGAGGTATGTTAAAACCCTCATAAGTAATGCTTGCCGTTGTCCGCGTTATGGAATGAAAAGCGAGTGTCATATTATGATACTAATGTGGGTGGTACCGCGGGAAGAATTAATTCTAATCCTCTCGTCCCTTTTTAGGGATGGGAGGTTTTTTACTTTATTTTAATGGTTAAATTTGTAAATAAGATGTTTGTAAGGAGGAAATACAATGAGTTTTAATCATGAACAAATTGAACAGAAGTGGCAATCATATTGGGAAGGGAACAAAACATTCAAAACATCTGAAGATAAAGGAAAAGAAAATTTTTATGCTTTAGATATGTTTCCGTTCCCTTCTGGAGCAGGTCTTCATGTAGGTCACCCAGAGGGGTATACTGCAACTGATATTATATCTAGAATGAAGCGCATGCAAGGTTTTAACGTTTTACATCCAATCGGCTGGGATGCATTTGGCTTACCTGCGGAGCAATATGCATTAGATACAGGGAATGATCCAGCTGAATTTACCGAACATAATATTAATACTTTTCGTCGACAAATTAAATCTTTAGGATTTTCGTATGATTGGGACCGAGAAGTGAAAACGACTGATCCAAACTATTTTAAATGGACACAATGGATTTTTTTAAAGCTGTATGAAAAGGGTCTTGCATATGTTGATGAAGTTGCAGTGAACTGGTGTCCTGCTTTAGGTACTGTGCTTTCTAATGAAGAAGTGATAGATGGAAAAAGTGAACGTGGAGGTCACCCTGTTGAACGACGTCCAATGAAGCAATGGATGTTAAAAATTACTGCTTATGCTGATCGTTTATTAGAGGATTTAGATGATCTAGACTGGCCTGAAAGCGTAAAGGATATGCAACGCAATTGGATCGGACGTTCAGAAGGTGCTGAGGTTACTTTTAATATTGCAAATTCCAAGGAAACGTTCACAGTATTTACTACTCGTCCGGACACTTTATTCGGTGCTACTTATGCTGTACTTTCACCAGAGCATCCTTTAGTAGACATTATTACAACTAATGAGCAAAAGGAAGCAGTAAATGTATATGTAGACAAAGTAAAAAGCAAAAGTGATTTAGAACGTACAGATTTAGCCAAAGATAAAACTGGTGTGTTTACTGGTGCATATGCAATAAATCCAGTAAATAATGCAAAAATGCCGATTTGGATTGCAGATTATGTGTTGATGAGCTATGGTACTGGTTCAATAATGGCTGTTCCAGGACATGACGAGCGTGACTGGGAGTTTGCCACAAAATTCGGACTGGAGATTACAGAAGTTGTAGCAGGTGGTAATGTTTCTGATGAAGCATATACTGGAGACGGTGAACATGTGAATTCAGACTTCCTTAACGGGTTAAATAAAGAAGAGGCCATTTCTAAAATGATTGAATGGTTAGTAACAAATGATCGAGGAGAAAAGAAGATTACTTATCGCCTTCGTGATTGGTTGTTTAGTCGTCAAAGATACTGGGGAGAGCCAATACCGGTCATCCATTGGGAAGACGGCTCGATTGAAGCGATCCCGGAAGAGGAATTACCGTTAACACTTCCAAAGGTTGATGACATTAAACCTTCGGGTACTGGGGAATCACCTCTAGCAAAAATTACTGACTGGGTAAATGTGGTTGATGAAAAGACTGGAAGAAAGGGTCGTCGTGAAACAAATACGATGCCTAACTGGGCAGGAAGTTGCTGGTATTATTTGCGCTATATTGACCCAGTAAACGAAGAAAAACTAGCTGATCCTAAAAAATTAGAAGATTGGCTGCCGGTCGATATATATATTGGTGGGCAAGAGCATGCTGTATTACATTTGCTTTATGCTCGATTCTGGCATAAGTTCTTATACGATATCGGTGTTGTACCAACGAAAGAACCTTTCCAAAAATTATTTAACCAAGGTATGGTTCTTGGAGAAAACAATGAAAAAATGAGTAAATCAAAAGGGAATGTTGTTAATCCAGATGATATAGTCGCTAGTCACGGAGCTGACACACTAAGGTTATACGAAATGTTCATGGGTCCACTTGATGCATCAATTGCATGGTCAACTACTGGCTTAGATGGAGCTCGTCGTTTTATAGACCGCGTGTGGAGATTAATTATGGATGATAACGACAACTTAAGTTCGAGTATTGTTGCTAATGACAATACTGGTGCATTAGAGAAAACGTATCATCAAACGGTAAAAAAGGTAACGGAAGACTATGAGGGGCTAAGGTTTAATACAGCTGTATCACAGTTGATGGTGTTTATTAATGAAGCATACAAAGCTGATGATTTACCAATACGTTATATCGAAGGTTTTGTAAAACTATTGGCACCTATATGCCCACATGTAGCTGAAGAACTGTGGGAAAAGCTAGGACATTCCGAAACGATTGCATATAGTGCATGGCCTGCATACGATGAAGCTAAGCTAGTTGATAATGAAGTTGAGATTGTTGTACAAATTAACGGCAAAGTTCGTGCAAAGCTGAATGTTCCTACAGAGATTTCAAAAGAACAGCTTGAACAAATCGCTATGGACGACATGAAGGTAAAAGAACAAATTGAAGGGAAAACAGTACGGAAAGTCATTGCTGTTCCTGGAAAATTAGTTAACATTGTTGCAAATTAATATTTAAAGGCTCTTTCCGTAAAATCTGTTGCTATTACTAACAAATTAGTACCATAAAAAGTAGCTGTATATATTAGTCATCATTGTACAGAAGAAAAGATGCGACGAACGCTAGATGTATACGTGCTTTTATCTAAGGACGAAAAGCAACAATCAATGCGAACAAAAGTTATGTAAAAGACAAACACATAAAGATCTCCTAAAATAGCCCACATTCTGTGGGCTATGGCGGGTTGTTGTCATTTGGATTCAAGGTGCTTGTTGCTTCTTTTTACAAGGAGATATTTTTCTTGATACTTTGTGTATACTTAAAACTATAATAAATGTGGATATGTTTTTATTAAAGGAGGCATTTTTCTATATGATGAATTCGGTAAAAGAGATTTCAACAACTGAGTTAGAACAGAAGTTGAATAGAGAAGAAAAGCTAAACTTAGTAGATGTGAGAGAAGATGATGAAGTGGCTACAGGTATCATTCCTAGTGCCAAGCATATAAAAATGGGGGATATCCCTAATCATCTCGATCACTTTTCAAAAGATGAAGAATATATATTCATATGTCGTTCTGGTGCGCGAAGTGAGCGTGTATGTCAATACATGCAGCAGCAAGGTTATAATGTGAAAAATATGGTTGGTGGTATGTTAGAATGGTCAGGGGATAAAGCATAAGTGATCTATTCTGAGTAGAGAAAGAGGTATTTTTCTCTACTCTCTTTTTTCTTTGTGCAGTACGATAAAAAGAATGAAATTGACCGATAAACAATGTAAATCGGTCAATAATTACGCTACCCCTAACAACTAGTTAGCATTTTCACCTGCATTTATTCCAGCTAGTCTTCCTGTGACTAATGCGGCTGTAATATTATAGCCACCTGTGTATCCATGGATATCAAGAATTTCCCCACAGAAATATAGCCCTCTCGTTAGCTTCGAAGACATTTGTTTCGGATTAATTTCTTTTACAGAAACGCCGCCACCCGTAACGAAGGCTTTTTCAATTGATAAAGTCCCATTTACTTTAAAAGAAAATTGTTTGCAGTCGACAACAAGAGCCCGAAGCTTGTCTTTTGCTATATGTGACATTGTGGATTGTGGATCAATGTCATTCTTATCAAATAAAAATAGTAAATATCTTTCTGGCACGATACCTTTCAAAACATTCCTAATTGCTTTTTTCGGTTCATTCTCCATTTTTCTTAATATCATTTGGAAGAGTTGCTCAGTATTTTTGTCTGGTAGTACATCAAGTTGCATCTCTACTTCTTTTAGATTAAATTTCTTCATTGTTTTTAATACAAATTGACTACAGCGCAGTGCAGCTGGACCCGATATGCCGAAATGTGTAAAAATCATATCCATTTGATGTGCAATGACATTTTTTCCTTTTGGATTTATCACCTTTAATTCAACATCTCGTAGGGAAAGGCCTTGCAATGTTTTTTCTTTAATAAACTGTTCATTAGATGTAATTGGCACTTCTGTTGGATAGAGTTCGGTAATCGTATGTCCTGCTTTTTTAGCCCATGCATAGCCATCCCCAGTTGATCCTGTATGCGGAACTGATTTACCACCAACTGCGATTACTACACTTTTAGCACGGATAAGTTCATCATTTTTTAATTCCACACCTATCACTTTTCCATCGTCATATATTACTTTTTTTACAGGTGTATTTGTTCTTATATGGACTTTTAAACGCCTAAGCTCATCAAGAAGAGCGTTAACAACAGATTGGGCATTATCTGTTATCGGGAACATTCTTCCGTGGTCTTCTTCCTTTAGTTGTATTTTTAGCCGTTCAAAAAAAGAGATGATATCTTCATTGTTATAAATCGAGAAAGCACTATGGAGAAAACGGCCATTACCTGGGATATGTTTAATTATTTCATCCACTGGTAGACGGTTAGTTACATTACAGCGTCCACCACCTGAAATTGCTAGCTTTCTGCCAAGCTTTTCTCCTTTATCAAGTAATAAAACGCGTTTTTTTTGTTCTGCTGCTGCAATGGCTGCCATTAAGCCTGATGGACCTCCACCGATTACAACTACATCATATTTCATAGCATTACACCAACCTTATGTTTAAATACGAAATGTGTTATTTGTTCAAAACTGCTTTAACCATGCTATTGATATTGGCTAGTTATATTACTTAGGCTAATTTATTGTTGTCAATGACTATCGAGGGGAAAGGCGCTCTCTTAGTCAAAAACTACAAAGGTTACCGATTAAGCTGTTTATACACTACTTACTGAACTATCCACTATGCCCTACCGATCACTACACATTATCATCTGAAAGCCTATCTACCTTCTAGTGATGTGACTCGAGCTATTTCCTCTTTGTCCACAGCATCCACTGTTCCCTTAAGGTCATAAGCTATCTAAAAAGAAGGTTCAAAAAACACCTCAGATGTGTCAAAGAAGTAGGGTGACGACATCCACTGTGACTCACTGGAAAGTGGAGCGATTTTAAGTCGATTCTAGGAACAAGCTTTTCTAAACTACCAACCATTATAACTGTAACAAAAGCAACATGAAAGTGATCATTATGATACAATACATAAGTATTTATACTAATTTTACTTTTTGAAGTTTAATGATAGGGTAGTGATCATATGAGTTCGAAGCTTTTAAGAGGTACTTTTATTTTAACGTTAGGTACAATGCTATCCAAGGTGTTGGGTATATTATACGTCATTCCTTTTACTGCAATTGTTGGGTCTGAAGGGACAACATTGTTTTCATATGCTTATGTCCCATATACAATCTTTTTAAGCATAGCTACAGCTGGTGTCCCATTAGCAGTCTCAAAATATGTAGCCAAGTATAATGCTATGGGAGAATACGGAGTAAGCAGAAGACTGTTCGAATCAGGCAAGGTCGTTATGCTTATTACTGGTATCCTATCATTTTTGTTATTATATAGTATTACTCCTCTGATTACTCCTTTTGTCATCTCAGAGGGTGAGAACACATTTTCAGAAGAAGACGTGGCTCTGGTCATTAGATCTGTAAGTTTTGCACTATTAATCGTTCCTGTAATGAGTTTAATTCGTGGTTTTTTCCAAGGTCATGAATCGATGGGTCCAACGTCTGTTTCCCAAGTCATTGAGCAAATAGCTAGAATACTATTTATCCTAATGAGTACATTTATCGTGGTTGTTATATTAGATAAGAGTGTGACAGTAGCAATAAGTTTTGCGACGTTTGGAGCTTTTATTGGTGCACTAGGTGGTTTGGGGGCATTAATTTGGTATTGGTATAAACGAAGAGATCATCTTAATCAAACTTTAACGCATGCAAAAGGGCAAGTACAAGTGTCTTTAACAGATATGTATAAAGAGCTCCTTTTATATGCAGCGCCATTTGTTTTTGTTGGAATTGCAAACCCGCTATTTCAAGCTATAGATATGTTTACTTTTAATCGGGCAATGGGGGCAATTGGCAAAGCTGATGTTGCTGAAAGTGCCTTTGGTATTTTAACGTTTCAAACCCATAAGCTTGTATTGATTCCTGTATCTTTAGCTGTATCCTTTGGGCTAGCTTTAATTCCTACAATTACAAAAGCATTTGTTGAGCAGAAGGGACAGTTGTTAACAAGACATTTAAATCAAACTTTTCAAATTGTATTTTTTGTAACTTTCCCAGCTGTAATTGGGTTATCTCTATTAGCTGATCCAGCATATATCATGTTTTTCGGACTTGAAGATGTAGAAATTGGTGGGAAGATATTACGCTGGTATGCACCTGTTGCCATTTTATTTGCTCTATTTTCTGTGACAGCGGCTATTTTACAAGGAATCAATCAACAGAAATTTACGGTGATTAGTTTAGGAATTGGACTTTTTGTTAAACTATGCTTAAACTATATTCTTATTATCCAGCTTGGAGAAATCGGAGCTGTTATTGGTACAGGGCTAGGCTATGCAGTTAGTGTGCTATTTAACTTTTGGGTTATTCGCAAATATGCTAATTATAGTTATCACTTAGTAATCCGTAGAACCATGTTAATGACTGTTTTTACGGTTATCATGGTCATTGTAGTTGCCACTACACTATTCATCATGTCCAGCTTAGGAATATCATCTGAAAGTAGCAGAGTTTTATCGATTGGAATTGTAATCATATGTGCTATAACCGGCGGAGCGAGTTATTTTTATTTAAGTTATCGTACAAAATTATTATATCTTTTACTTGGAAATAGACTACCATTTTTGCGAAAAAGGCAGGCTGTTGGTAAAGAATAAAATGATAAAAAAAAATTAGCGAGCAGAAAAACAATCTCAGGAGGGAGTTTGTCAAAATGAGAATTGATAAATTGTTGGCAAACGTTGGCTATGGTAGTAGAAAAGAAGTAAAGAAACTATTAAAGTCAGGAGCTGTCAAGGTAGACGGTGTGACTATAAAAGATGCAAAGACTCATATTAATCCAAATGAACAACAAGTTTCTTTACTTGGTGAAATAGTTGAATATAAAGAGTTCATTTATTTAATGATGAATAAACCTCAAGGGATTATATCTGCAACTGAGGATGAAAGACATGAAACGGTGATTGATTTACTTGAATTTGAGGATGTAATCTACGAACCATTTCCAGTTGGGAGACTTGATAAAGATACGGAGGGACTTTTATTCATTACAAATGATGGTAAGCTGGCTCATCAGCTCTTATCTCCTAAAAAACATATACCGAAGACGTATTATGCAATTATTAATATGGAAGTAACAGAAGAAGATATTACTGCATTTAAAAACGGTGTTCAATTGGATGATGGGTATATAACAAAACCAGGTCACTTAACGATTATAAGATCTGGTATTCGTTCTGAAATAGAATTAACGATAACAGAAGGAAAGTTTCATCAAGTGAAACGAATGTTTGAAGCTGTTGGAAAAAAAGTAACATATTTAAAACGTCTTAAGATGGGAAGTCTTAAATTAGATGAATCACTTGAGCTTGGAGAATATCGAGAGTTGACAGATGAAGAAATAGATTTGTTAAAAACGGGAAACACTTCAATATCGGATTAGCTATAAGTTCGTCATGTTTGTTAAGGATAATGTTAAGAGGCTGGGACATAACTAGCTAAAAAAATGAAAGAGGTGAATATGAGCTTCCTCAAATTCACCTCTTTTTATTTTTGTACTTGAATACTTTTACTATCTTAGTTGTTGGCAGTGAATTTATTTAAATTCACAGCCATTAACGCAAGACCCATTTCGTTTTCAACCTTCGATTTTCCACGTACAGAAAATCGAGAAAAACACAAATTCGCCTTCAAAAATCCAAAAACTGGTTCCACATCGATTTTTCGTTTTCGATAGATGGCACTCGTTTTCTCTTCTGAAAGCTTCGCTCTTACATATTCTTTTTGCTGTTCCCATTTTTCATTCACCATTAGTTTTCGATTGTTGCCTTCTTTTGCTTTTGTACATAATGAACGGAATGGGCATGAGGAACAGTCTTCACACTCGTAGACTTTGAACTTCCGTTCAAAACCTGTACGGTCATTGCGAATAGAATGATATTGAAATTGAAGACATTTTTGATTAGGGCATGTATATGTATCTGTTTCCTCATCATACTCCCAGTTGTTAGGATTAAATTTGTCTTGTCGGTACTTTTTCTTTTGTTCCTTTAAATACAGGTTATATGTAATAAGTGCTTCTCGTTTTCTATTAGAAAGGATATCAGCATAGTTCTGCTCACTACCATAACCTGCATCTACAACAATGTGGTTCGGTAACTCGAAATAATGTTGCTCAATTTCATCTAGAAATGGAATTAATGTACGTGTATCTGTTGGGTTTGAAAACAAACTATAGGCAAGTGTATATTGACCTTCCGTTGCGATTTGTACATTGTAACCAGCTTTCAATTGTCGGTTTTTCATATAATCGTCTTTCATTCGCATAAATGTCGCATCGGGATCTGTTTTAGAATAACTATTACGTGAGCCAAAGATTGCTACGTCTTGTTGATATTTCTGTTTACGTGAGACGAAATCAATCAATTGCTTTCGAATTTGTTTTGGATACTTACGTTCAC